>QHVY01000124.1 GCA_003223695.1 Acidobacteriota bacterium | reverse complement strand
CTGCTACCCGCCAATCTTCGGCACCGACATTGCTCTCCGCGACAGCGGAGGAATAGCAATGCTGCTTACGATTGCCATCATCCTGCTCGTTCTCTGGGCACTCGGCTTCGTCGCCTTTCATGTCACGGCGTGGTTCATCCACGTTCTCATCGTCGTCGCAATCATCGTTGCCATCCTGCATTTCGTTCGCGGGCCGCGCGCACCCGCGCCTTAGCCGACGATTCGCCGCACCAGCTCAATCGCTTCTTCAGGAGAACGCGCGATCTGCGCGTCTCGAAAAAATGCTCGCGCCTCCGGATTCGGCGACAGGAGGATCAACGGTCGCCCCGTCTTGAGCGCAAACGCCGCCTCGGATGTCGTGCCGGGCGTCAGATGTCCGCAGGTGATCACCACTCGACTCGACAACACGTTGATTACGTTGCGCGCGTTGCCAAGACCTGTGTAGATCGCGATATCGATGCCCGGAGCATGCGCACCTGATTCAGTCGGCAGAATTCCGACTGTTAGGCTTCCTGAAACGCGCTTAGCACCTCGCACTGCTGCGGCCATCACGCCCGCATCCCGGCCGCCCGTGAGCAGCACCCAATTCTCGCGCGCAATGAGCTCGCCGAGCCGCTCCGCCAGCGCGACATCCTCATCGCGAGCGTGCTCTGCCCCACCCATGACGCCGATGATGATGCGTGTTGTTACTTCGATGCCTCCTGATACGACTGCTGGAGCCGGTGAAACGCGTCCTTGTACTGACCTGAGGACAACGCATTGAGCGCCTGCGTATAAAAACTCTCCGCCTGGAACACGTTCTGGCCTGCGGCCCTCATATTGTCGATCGTCTGTCGAACGATGGAGCGGGCGAGATCGATATAACCGTTCGGCGCAGGAAGTTCGAAAAAGGCCATTGCAGTGCCGCTGTTGCTGCTGAGACTCTGCTCGATCGCCAGATGAAGAGCGTTGCTGATGATCAGGTCGCGGTTGGTGTTGTCATTGGCGATGATCAGATTCCGATTCGTGTTGTCGTTGGCGATGACGGCGTCGCGATTCGCGTTGTCATTGGTGATGATCAGACTCCGATTGACGTTGTCGTTGTTGACGATCGTGTCGCGGTTTGCATTGTCGTTCAATACGATCGCGGTCTTGTTCGCATTGTCATTGGCAATGATCGCGTTCTTGTTGTCATTGTCGTTGTTAATGATCGCGATTTTGTTGGCATTGTCGTTGCCGACAATCGTGTCGCGGTTGGTGTTGTCGTTCAAAATGATCGCGTTTTTGTCGGCGTTGTCATTGGCGATGATCGTGTCGCGATTGCCGTTCTCGGCATTCACAATGTCGCTCTTGTTGCTGTTGTTGTTGTTGACAATTGCGGTCTGGCTCGAGTCACTGCTGCCTTGGAGACTCTGCAGATCGCTATGAATATGATCGAGCCGTCGGTAGCTGCCGTTGATCTCCGCGCTATCGATGTCGTTCTCACAGAACGTGACGCCTTCGTAGATCGCCTCGGCCGCCGTGAGCACGGTGTCAACGATGATGCAAACGAGGGAAGTATTGCCCCCTTCTCCTAAAACGACGAGGACCTGATCACATCCGCGATCCCCCAATGACCAGACGCCTTTGGCAACAATGATGACGGTTTGCGCGGCGAGCAATCCTGCTGCGCCCTTGTGCTCGCTTCCGCAAAACGAATAGTCGGCTTCGGGGAAGCCGCTGCTCAATGGGGTGCGCTTGCGGCCGTCGGCTGCGGCGGGCACGCGCACGATCTCCCGCAGCGAAAGCATCGCCTCGTGGAGTTGATTGAAATCGGCGCCGTAGCTCTTCAGCCTGGCGATGTCGGCATCGCTGGCCTTATCGAGCATCTGCAGACGCTGCTCGAGCAGCTTTTCAACGGTCGGGTTGTTCGCCGCGCTCACCAACTCGTGTCCAAGAAGGAACGTCTGACGAATTGATTCACGATAGTCGGAGATTTCCATTCGGGTGTAGCGGCTGAGCATCTCCTGGTCCGAGGGATTGGCCATCGATGGACGTTGGCCGGCAAAAACTGCGGGCACCAAAGCGAGACACACAATGAGGAATAGTGATCTTCGGAAATGCATACATTCTCCCTTCTGCGTTCGCGGGCGGAGGATGGGCCGGACCAGCGCCTGCTTTTGTGTGAGACTGCTGACCGTTTTTGGACGGCGAGAGGCTATCAAATAAAGGCGGAATTCATCAAGTTAGATCCCGCGACGCGTCACCTGCCCGTGATCAGCCGTGCTCCGCGCTGATACGTCACGTAGGCCCAGGCCCACTGCAGGATCACCAGCACGCGATTGCGGAAGCCGATCAAAAAAAAGATATGGACGGCGAGCCAGGCGAACCAGGCGAAAAACCCGCTGACGTGAAGGCGGCCGAAAGCTGCGACCGCAGCCGCGCGGCCGATCGTCGCCAGCGATCCTTTGTCGCGATAGTGGAACGGCAACGTCTTCTCGCCACGTACGAGCCGCTCAATATTTCGCGCAGCGTGCACGCCTTCCTGAATTGCCGCGGGGGCGACGCCGGGGACGGGCACTTTCAGCGATGCGAGATCGCCGATGACGAAGACCTCTGGATGATTCGGCAGCGTCAAGTCGTCGTTGACGAGAACGCGTCCGGCGCGATCGAGCGGTGCGCCGATCGTGCGCGCCAGCGGTGAGGCCTGCACTCCCGCGGCCCACAACACCGTTCGCGTGGCGATGGTCATTTCCCCAACCTTGACGCTGTGCTCGTCGAGACTAGTGACCATCGCATTCGTCATCACTTCAACACCGAGTGCGCGCAATTGTGCTTCGGCTTTCTGCGACAGGTCGGGTGGGTAGGTGGGGAGCACGCGATCTTTTCCTTCGATCAGAATCACGCGCGCGCTCGACGGATTGATTCTGCGGAAATCGCGCAGCATCGTCTGCCGGGCGATCTCCGAGAGCGCTCCTGCCAGCTCCACTCCGGTTGGGCCGCCTCCGACGATCACAAACGTGAGCCACGCCAATTGCGCATCGCGATCGGTCTCGCGTTCGGCCGCTTCGAACGCCAGCAGCACGCGACGGCGAATCTCCAGCGCGTCCTCGATCGTCTTCAGCCCCGGGGCGGTGCGCGCCCACTCGGGATGACTGAAATACGAATGTGTGGCGCCCGTGGCAACGATCAGATAGTCGTAGGCGACTTCGCTATCCGTGAGCTTGACGATTTTGCGATCGACATCGATCGCTGTCGCCTCGCCGAGGATTACGTTCGTGTTCTCCTGTCGAGCGACGACGGAACGAATCGGATAGGCGATGTCGCTCGGATTCAACGCCGCGGTAGCGACTTGATACAGCAGCGGCTGAAAGAGATGAAAGTTGCGGCGGTCGACGATCGTCACCCGCGCTTCCGCGCGCTTGAGCGCCTTCGCGGCATAGAGACCGCCGAAGCCGCCGCCGAGGATCACGATGTGGGGCGTTGGCCGTTTATCGCTCATCGTTCAGCGTTCATCGTTTTCTTCGTGAATTCCTCGCCGAAGAGCGTCATCGCTTTCACCTCGCCGTCCGGACCAAGGGCGAATTGCACCTGCTCGTCTACGTCCTCTTCCGGAATAGAGGCGGAGAAAGTGTCGTAATTGAAATGGGTCAGAGGCACATTGAGCCGGTAGTAATGCAGCGTTAGGCCGCTGCTATCGTTCGTCACGGTGGCAGTGCCGTATGCCGGATCCGTGTAGGTGCCCGCGTACGCCTGCAGCTCTCGCGAGGGCGTTGTGTTCAGATGGCGCTTCGCCTCGCGCTCCTTCTTCTTTGTCTGCCCCTCGGCCTCGCTCTTGCGCTCGATATCGAGAAACAGCTGATTCCAATCACGTGTCGGTCCGCCAAGAACGCGGTCGAGGATCTCGTTGCGCAGAGCGACAATCGACAGGCCTCGTCCGATGTTCTCCATGATGACCATGCCGGCGTTCTGTTTTGGCAACAGCGCAACCTGGGTACGGAAGCCGTTGATCGCACCGGCGTGCGACACCAACGTCTGGCCGCGATAGTCCTGCACCACCCAGCCCAGCCCATACGCTTCGAGATTCGTCTCCGGATTCGCTTCTTTGCCGAGGCCCTCGATTCGAATCACTGTCTGCGGCGTGTGCGTCTCCTCCAGCGCTTCGGCGGAGATCAGACGTTTGCCGTCGATCGTGCCGCCGGCGAGTTGGAATCGAAGCCATTGCGCCATATCGCGCACGCACGATTTGATCTGACCGGCCGGGGCGATGCGCGTGTAGTCGATGTACGGCTCGAGCGACACGCGCTGCGTAGCGCTGTCGTATCGATGGCCGACGGCGTGGGCGGTTGTGTTCCAGTCCGCAAACGAAGTGCGCGTGTGCGTCATGCCGAGCGGATCGAAAATGTGCGTGCGCACGAATTCATCCCACGGCATCTTCGCCGCCGCAGCTACGACTTCGCCGGCGAGCGCGAACATGATGTTCTGGTACTGGTACGTGCTGCGGAATGACTTCGTGAGCTTCAGCGGAGCTACGGAGCGGATGACCTGCTCGCGATTCCAGTCTGTGTAGTCCCACAGCTCGTCATGGCGCGAGAGGCCGGTGCGATGCGAGGCGATATCGCGCAGTGTGACCATCGAATCGGCGCACGGATCGTCGAGGTGGAAGTATTCGACATATTTGTGCACCGAGTCATCCCAATCGACCTTCTTCTGATCGGCGAGCATCGCCACCGCCGTCGTCGTGAACGCTTTGGTCGTTGACGCGATCTCGAAGAGCGTGTCGGGCGTGACCGGATCACTTTTTCCGATCTCCTTCACGCCGAACGCGTTCATGTACACCACGCGATCGTTCTGCACCACGGCGACTGCCAGGCCAGGAATCTTCCAGGCGGACAGCGTGTCGGTGGCCAGTTTGTCGAAGTTCTGTTGGGCGGAAAGGGGAACGGCGATGAAGAGGAGGATGAAAGTTATGCGGCGCATCTGCACATTGTAGGAAATTTCAAATTTCAAATTTCAAATTTCAAATTTCAAATGAAAAATTAAGGAGACTTTTTTTCATTTTTCATTTGAAATTCGAAATTTGAAATTTCGACTGGTTCTGCAACCACGCTCGGGCAAAATAGAACAACGAGCCCGCCGCAATCACGTATAGCCCTCCGACTTTCAGTCCCTTTTGTGGCGAAATGACCACGTATCCCCACAAACCAAGAGCGATAATCGCCGGAAGCGGATAGAGCCACATCTTGAACGGCCGACGGCGATTGGGATCGCGCTGGCGGAGAATCACGGCGCCGACGATCTGCGCCATGAACGGAATGATGGCCCGAATCGACAGGATCGCCTGCAGAACATTCTTCAGCGAGATCGAGCAGAAAATCGCCGCGACACAGCCGAGAAAAAGCGTCGCGACGTACGGATGCGCCTCTGTCGCGTGCAGCTTCGAAAAAATGTGAAAGAAATTGCCGTCACGAGCGGCGGCGTAGAGGATGCGCGAGTAGCCGAGCATCAGCGAGAAGATCGATGCGAACGCCGTCCACAGAATCAGAATGGAGATGATCTGGGCGGCTTTCGGGCCGACGAGAAAGGCGAGGTAGTCGCTGACGATCGCTGTCGACGTCATCGCCTGCTTCATCGGCAGCACCGAAATGAGACAGGCATTCATGATCAGGTAGATCGCGCCGATCGCCAGAATCGAGATAACGATTACACGCGGGATGGTGCGCTCGGGATCGCGCACTTCGTCGCCGAGATAGCAGATGTTGTAGTAGCCGAGGTAGTCGTAGACGGCGTAGATCAAGGCGATGCCGAGTCCGCCGTATCCTGCGGCGCCGTCGAGGCGCGTTGCGCGCCAGAAAGCGAACGCGTCAAGGCGCAGATGTGGCAGCCCCGCGGCGATCACAATCGCCAGCGTGGCCAGCACTCCGATCCACAGCATCACTGAAAATTTTCCGACCGCTTCGATGCGCCGCAGCAACAGTAGCGTCGTCAGGATGCAAACGGTTGTTGCCGCTAGCACGATGTGTGTTTTGGCGCCGGGCACAAGCACCGTCAGGTAATTGGCGAAGCCGATGCAGCCGGAGGCCATCGACAGCGGCGCGGAAAAGAGAATCTGAAAAAGAAAAAGGAAGGAAATCAGCCGCCCCGCCCGGCCATACGACTGGCGAAGGAAAATGTACGAGCCGCCCGATGCCGGCAGCTCCGCTGCGAGCTCGGCCGTGACCAGGCCATCGGAGATCGCCAGCAGGCCGCCAAGGATCCAGGCGAGCATTCCCCGCCCCCCGCCCATCGCAGAAAGAATGAACGGGATGGTGATGAACGGCCCGATGCCGACCATGTCGATCATGTTCAGCGCGATCCCGCGCCACAGACCGATGTCACGGCGAAGCTCACTCATGATTGTGGGTAGGGCACGGCTGCGCCGTGCCGAACTCGGGCCGTCGTGCGCGCGGGGAGTTCGGCACGGCGCAGCCGTGCCCTACACGCGGAGTGTATTCGGTTATCATTCCGCGCCGAGTTTTTGACCTCTGGAGGATTTGCAATGCGTCGCTTCCTGCCCCTCGCGATCGTCCTGATCGCGATCGCATGCACCACAACGACAACGCAGCAACAGACAACCGAGAACCGACAACCGGCAACGGCGGCGAAGCCACTGATCGGCGCGCACGGATTCGAAGTTGCCGGCATGGATACGAGCGTCAACGCCTGCGACGATTTCTACAACTACGCAGTCGGCACGTGGCGCAAAAAAAATCCCCTGCCGGCGCAATACTCGCGCTACGGCCGATTCGAAGAGCTTGCTGAGCGCAATCGCGACGTTCTGCACGCGATTCTCGAAGAGGACGCGAAAGCGGCCGCAACCGCCGCCGCGGGCAGTCCGCAGCAGAAGCTCGGCGATTTCTACGCTGCGTGCATGAACGAATCGGCGATCAATCACGACCGCAACGCGCTCATCGTCGAATTCGCGCACCTCGCGGACGCCGGCGCGGCGCCTCTGTTTCGCGTCGCCGGTCAGAACGACTTCAAGAACAGCAAGATGATCATCGCTTCGGTCGGCACCAGTCAGCTCGGTTTGCCCGACCGCGATTACTACCTGCGCGACGACGAGCGCTTCAAAATCATACGTAGTCAATATGTTGACCATATTGCCAAGATGCTCACTCTCGCCGGTGAGGACGGCACGCAGGCACGGGGCGATGCGGAACGTATCCTGTCGCTGGAGACGAAACTCGCGGATGCGGAGATGTCGCGCGTGGAGATGCGCAAGCCGGAGAACCGCTATCACATGATGCCGGTGGCGCAGCTCGCCTCGACCGCACCGGCCATCGACTGGAACGCATACCTGACCGCTCTCGGCGTGAATCAGCCGCAGCTCAACGTCACCGAGCCGAAGTACATGGAGACCGTCAATCGCCTGCTCAACGATGTGCCGCTCGACGAATGGAAAACGTACCTGCGCTGGATCGTGATCAACGCTTCGGCTCCCGCGCTCTCCTCTCCGTTCGAAGAAGAAGAATTCAATTTCAACGGCCGCATTCTCAACGGACAACAGCAGCAGCAGGAGCGCTGGAAACGATGCGTTCGCGCCACCGACATGAACATGGGTCAGCTCCTCGGTCAGGAGTACGTGCGCCGCAACTTCACCCCGGAAGCGAAAGCGAAGATGAATCAGCTCATCGACAATCTCGTCGCTGCCCTTCGTGAAGACATTCCCACTCTGACCTGGATGAGTCCCGAGACGAAGCAGGCCGCGCTGACAAAGCTCAACGCGTTCTCGCGCAAGATCGGATATCCCGACAAGTGGCGCGATTACTCGGGGCTGACGATCGTTCCCAGTCAGTACTACCTGAATACCGTCGCCGCCCACCGATTCACGTATCACTACAACCTCGCGCGTATCGGCAAGCCTGACGATCCGAACGAGTGGGGTGGATTCACGCCTCCGACCGTGAATGCGAGCTACATGGCCTCGCGCAACGACATCACCTTCCCGGCCGGCATTCTGCAGCCGCCGTTCTACGATCCAAACGCAGATGATGCGTACAACTACGGCGGGATCGGAACGGTGATCGGTCACGAAATGACGCACGGTTTCGACGATCAGGGCGCGAAGTTCGATGCCGAAGGCAATCTGCGCAACTGGTGGACTCCGGAGGACAAGGCGAAATTCGAAGCGCGCACAAACTGCGTGGCCGAGGAGTACAGCGAGTTCAATGTGGCGCCGGGGATCAACATCAACGGCAAACTCGTCACCGGCGAAGAAGTCGCTGACCTCGGCGGGGCAACGCTCGCGCTGCGCGCATACGAGAAATCGCTGCAAGGGAAACCGCGCCAGACCATCGACGGCTTCACGCCGGAACAGCGCTTCTTCCTCGGATTCGCGCAAGTGTGGGGCGAGAACAGCTCGCTTCAATCGCAAACACGCGCAGCGCTCACCGATCCCCACGCGCAGGGACGCTTCCGCGTGAACGGGACGGTGCAAAACATGCCCGCGTTTCAACGCGCATTCCATTGCGCCGAAGGATCGAAGATGGTGCGCGAGGCGTCGAAGCGCTGCTCGATTTGGTGATTCCGGGCGCGATCTGGGTTGACGAATCGTCGGCCGCGGAGACGATCCAAGATCGTGTCGCTGCCGGCGAGATCAGCGCGACTGAAGCGGCGAACCTGCGCAAATTCGCAGACGACGGCTATTGCATTCTGTCGATCGATTTCAGCACGAGCGACGCAGCGGAATTCGATCGCGGGGTCGATCTCCTCTGGCGCGAGAAGCCGCGCAACGTGGCGTTCGCATACGATTCGCCGCCATTGCGATTTTCGACCGCCGACGAGGCGAAGCAGCGCCGGCCGCGGTATCGAATCCACGATTTGCATTCGCGATTCGATCTCGCTCAGCGCCTGTACTTGCATCCGCTGCTCCATCGCTACGCATCGCTGATCCTCGGCGAGCCGGCTGTGGCCACGCAGTCGTTGTATTTCGAATTTGGCAGCCAGCAGGTTTTGCATCGCGACTCGATCGTCGTGCCGACGCCGCGATTTGGGCATCTGCTCGCCGCGTGGATCGCGCTCGAGAATATCGATCCAGAATCAGGCGCGTTGGCGTACGTGCCTGGATCGCAGAAGCTGCCGTTTTACGAATTCGCGCCGGGCGAGTACATGTTCGATGGGCGGCGCATGGGCGATCGTGAGGCTCGCGCGGCGATGGAGTATCACGACGCCGAGTGCAAACGGCGCGGCTTGGAGTCGAAATTGTTTCTCGCGAAACGCGGCGAGGTCCTGCTGTGGCACTCGGCGCTTCTGCACGGTGGCGGTCCCGTCGGAGACGAGCGGCTGACGCGGAAAAGCTTCGTTGTGCACTATTCGACGATGCGCAATCATCCGACGCGCGAGGCTGCGGTGGCGGAAGATGGCGGAGAAACGGTGTGGACGACGCGCGAGCTGCTGTCACGCGACGGGTGCTTCGGGTACGCGAATCCGTTGGATGGGACATTCGCTTATCGGCGGTGAGCATTCACCACAGAGATCACAGAGCACACAGAGCGTCTCTGTGCTCTCTGTGGTGAAATGCGTCTCCGCATGACGAAATACCCCCTCGAACCGGATGTCGAGGAAATGCGCCGGCTCATCGAAGCCGCAACGGAGCGCATCGTCGAGCACGTTCAGTCGCTGCCGTCGCAGCCCGCGGCGAATGTCGAAGGGGCGACTGAGTTCGCGCGCACGCTGATCGAGCCCTTGCCGAAAAACGGCGAGTCATTCGACAAGCTGCTCGATTTTCTTTTCGACGAAGCGATTCCGCGCTCGTTCACCACGCCGGGACCGGGTTACCTCGCGTACATTCCGGGTGGTGGCATTTTTCCCGCGGCGGTTGCCGATCTGATCGCGACGGCGGTCAATCGCTACGTTGGTGTTTTCGCCGCCGCGCCTGCCCTCGCGCAGCTCGAGGCGAATGTCGTTCGCTGGTTTTGCGAGATCGTCGGCTACGGAAAAAAGAGTGGCGGCCTGCTGACGACCGGCGGATCGATGTCGAACTTCATTGCCCTCGTCACCGCGCGCAAAGCGCAGCTCGGCGACGATTTCTCGCGCGGCACGATGTACGCCGGCAATCAGATTCACTACTCGTTTCAGAAAGCGGCGAGCCTCGTCGGATTTCCTCTGTCGAATGTTCGCGAGATCGACTGCGACGAAAACTTCCGGGTACGAGTCGATGCGATGGAGGAGGCGATCGCGCGCGATCGCGCGGATGGCTTCACGCCGTTTCTGATCGCCGGAAGCGCTGGGACCGTCGGCACCGGAGCGGTTGACGATCTCACCGCGCTGGCGAATCTCGCTGATCGCGAGAATATGTGGTTTCACGTCGACGGAGCGTACGGCGCATTTTTCATGCTCACCGAACGCCGACGGGCGGCCATGCGCGGCATCGAACGCGCCGATTCGATCGTGCTCGATCCACACAAGACGCTATTTCATCCGTACGGCACTGGCGCGCTGGTTGTGAAAAACGCCGCCCAGCTTCGCGACGCTCACAGCATGCACGCCAGCTACCTACCGCAATTTCAGCAGGAGGAGGAGCTGATCGACTTCGCCGAGATCTCGCCGGAGCTATCACGCGATTTTCGCGGACTCCGCGTGTGGCTGCCGCTGAAGATGTTCGGGATCGAGCCGTTCCGTGAGCTTCTCGACGAGAAGCTCGATCTGACTCGTTGGGCGACTGAGGAGCTGCGCAAGATCAAGGGGATGGAGATTGTCGCCGAGCCGCAACTGTCGCTAGTCGCGTTTCAGCTCAGCAAGCACGACAACCGCAATCTGCTGGAGCGCATCAATCGCCGCAAACGGGTGATGCTCACCGGCACCATGCTCGGAACGGAGTTCGTCATCCGCATCTGCGTGGTGTCGCACCGCACGCACATGGATCGTATGCAGATGTGCATTGAGGACATTCGCGCGGCGGTGGCGGAGGTTACTTAGCCGCGCGCGGATCGTGACGCGTGCCGCTGAACTCTTCCTCTTTCAGCTCGAGATCTTCGCGTCGCGGCGCATCGCCCATTTCGCCGGAGTACACAGCTTTGGCGAGCTCGCAGGTCAGATGCGAGTAGACCGTGGAATCGATGATCATATTGGGCCCGAAATCGCAGAGATCGAGGCACGACGTCGCGCAAATGCGGGCGATTGGCTTGCGGCCGAGGGATTTGTTGAGGTCTTTGAGCTCGGTGCGGATCACCTCGCCGCGCTCCTCGCCGCGATCGGGATTGTTGCAGCGCGGGCCAGTGCAGACGAAGAAGAGTTTCTCGCGGGGATATTTCATGGAGGCCCGATTCGCAGAATGC
>QHVY01000481.1:2986-3431 GCA_003223695.1 Acidobacteriota bacterium | reverse complement strand
CGATGTCCCAATTCCCCATCTCATGGCGAATGCCCGTGACGCGAAGCCAACTCGCGACCGCCGTCAGCGGAAGGAGCAAAGCCCACACGAGGACGCCAAACCCGATTGATCCTTTGAGGCTCCTTATTTCAAAGCTCCGCATCGCGCACGCGAGCGTGAGACCGGCCAGCGCGGCGAACGGAAGCCCAGTAAATGCCCGATCCCAAATCGATGTGATCAGAAATGCGTGCGCAGCTAGGAATAAGAGCCAGCCGACGGCGCCGGCCATGATGCCACTAAGAGCCCAGGCCATAACATCTCGGGTTATTCGCATTTGAGCTGATTAAGGCGGGTCGATGTTATACCCTTACGCGGCGGTGTTTCGGCCTGCGACATGAGTCAACTTGTGGGAAGTCGATCGCGCGGTCGAAGGTCGTTCCCACCAAAACTCGCTCCCGCCTTTTGG
>QHVY01000481.1:1587-2967 GCA_003223695.1 Acidobacteriota bacterium | reverse complement strand
AGCCGCGAACGGCCTCCACATGCCAGAGTACCTGACGCGCGAAAGCTTGCAAAGCACGAGGGCCTTCAGGCCCGGGCCAACGCGCGGCCGCTCGTCGGCTGCAGCGAAAAGTTAGGCTGCGCCGATATGAAACGAGAGTGCGCCGTCGGTTTCTTCGTACCCGGTTGTCCAGTCCCGGCGCGTCAACACCCGACATCAATTCCACTTGAGCGATCGCAACTGATCGAGGTTCACGTTGCCTCCCGACAGGACGACCGCGACGCGCGAGCCCGCGGGCAATTTGACGAGGCCGTGCATCAAGGCGGCAACGGGCGCTGCGGCAGCGCCTTCGACCACGAGCTTGCAACGCTCCATGATCCAGATCATCGCGTCGAAGATCTCACGGTCGGGAAGGGCCACGATTTCGTCGACGAACCGCTGCACGACCGAGAACGTGATCTCTCCAACGCGCCGCACGCGCAGCCCGTCGATGATCGTCTTGCAGTCGATGGTCTCGAGATGACCGGCTTCGACGCTCTTTTTCATTGCCGGGCCGTCCGACGATTCGACTCCGATCACTCGCGCTTTCGGATTGTGGCTCTTGACGGCCATCGAGACGCCGGAGATCAGCCCGCCGCCGCCAATGGGCACGATGACCGCGTCAACCTCCGGCCAGTCCTGCACGATTTCCAGCCCGAGGGTGCCCTGGCCGGCGATGAGCTGCTCGTCGTCGAAGGGATGCACATACGTGAGTCCCTGCGAGCGCACCAGCTCCTTGGCTTTCTCGTTCGCCTCATCCCAGATCGTGCCGTGGAGCACGACCTCCGCGCCGTATCCTTTCGTCGCGGCGATTTTGGCCGGCGTTGCGTTCTCCGCCATGCAGACGACGGCGCGAATGCCGTGGATCTTCGCCGCAAGAGCGACGCCCTGGGCGTGATTTCCGGCCGACGAGCACACCACGCCGCGTTTCTTCTGCTCCTCCGGCATCAACGCGAACTTATTCAGCGGTCCTCGGATTTTGTACGACCCGACGCGCTGAAACATCTCGGCTTTGAGCCGGACATCGAATCCCGTGCGTTCACTCAACTGCCGCGACGTCAGCAGCGGCGTGTGCTTGATGTGTCCGCCGATGCGTGCGCGCACCTGCTTGAAGTCGTCGAGTGTGAGAGTGAATGTCATGGAAGGAAGCGTTGCCGCTCCGACGCCGTAGGAATTCGACACTGATCTTTGCGGCCGAACCATCGATATCGATTGCGGGCCACAATCCGGTACAACGGAGTGCGGATTGCGCGTGGAACGTACCGCGCCAAAGCCGGCAACGACCACACTCCTCCGAGACGCCGATAGACCTCCAACGAAGCGTCTAACTGGTCATGAATCCCCTTCTCGTCGAGGTAAATC
>QHVY01000481.1:0-1558 GCA_003223695.1 Acidobacteriota bacterium | reverse complement strand
AGAGGAGCAAAAAGAAAGATTCCGCGCCGGTCAATGCGCAACGCCAGATTTACGAACGTATTGCACATCGCACAGACACCATCGAAGAAGATGATCGGTTTCTGGGCGACGGCGTTCATGCCATCGAGATTCTAGCGCGCCGTTGACTGCTTCCCTAACAACACCACCCCACCCCAGATCTGCTTCGGTTTGGTCCCTTTTGTGTCGGGAAAGAGCGCGAAGAGGCGGAAGAGAAGCGGTAGTCGTTTCAGTTTCGCGGCGGCTTGCAGCATCGATCGCACCTCGATCGGCGTCCAGCCGCACTTGGTGAAGAATGCCGGTCCTTCTTCGGGCGCGAATTTCAGCGGCGCGCCGGCCTGGCCTAACGGCTTTCCAATTTGCTTTTGCAACATTTTCAATAGTCCAGGCGAGACGAGATCGGTCGCCCACCGCTGGAAAGAAGGTGGCGTGGCGAGGTCGCGGGCGAGCGCACAGACTTCTTCTGCAGTGAGGTACACGATCAACCCCTCGCTGATGATGATCGCCCGCTTCGCCGCGCGGCCGAGCTCTTCGAAGATCCCGCGGCGCGCTGCCGGATTTGCGAGATCGAGCGGAATGCGCTCGAGACGGCACACGGGCTTCTCGTTCGCCAGGATGTCGCGCTTGTAGGAGAGGAGATCGGGCAAATCAATTTCGATCCACTGCAGCGACGACGGCAATTTCATTCGATATGCCCGCGTATCGAGACCGGCTGCGAGGTCGACGACCATGTCGGCGCCGTTCTCCACTTCCTGCATCACGAATGAATCGACGTTGTATGTGCGCGCGGTATACGACCATGCGTGCCGCTGCGCCGCCTTGATCGTGGACATGATTTCTTCGCCGCGTTTGCCGGCCAGCCGACGCGCGTACGGATCGCGAAACACCGGATTTTTCTGATCTGACTCCCAGGCGCGGTACATCGCCACCCAAAGCGCCGTATCGGAGATGTTTCGAATCAGGGGCTCGGTCATTTCGTTCTTTGTTCTTCGTTCTTCGTTCTTTGTTCTTCGTTGCTCGTTATTCGTAGTCTAACGAACAACGAAGAACGGACAACGAACCACGATTCTAGCTGAACCCGCGGCGGCCGCTCCGCGTCGAATGAACAAATGAAAGGGCCCGTCGAGCAAAGTAATCCTCCCTCTCTTGGTCATCTTCCCCTCGCCATCCCATTCATTGGAGAAGAACGGCCACCGGCCACGAAAAGTAACGCCACCTGTCTTGATCGACTCGCGCGCCGATTACCCAGAGATCTCAGGTCGACGGCAAAGTCATCGGAACGACTGCTCTGAATTACCGTCTAACGCCCGGCGTGCATCGCATTGTGCTCACACGGCTTCGATATAGTGCGTGGTTCGCGAACTGACGGTCACGCCAGCCGTTCCGACGCGCGTCGCTGACCCTCTCGAGGAAAACATCGGCGCAGAAGCAGCCGTGTCCTACTGAGGCGCCGGCACAATGAAGTCGGCCCGGGCGAAGCCGAGGGCTCCGGTGGTGTCCATGCGAACGAGGATCTTGGCGGCGTATTTTCCAGGCGGAA
>QHVY01000480.1:2216-3710 GCA_003223695.1 Acidobacteriota bacterium | reverse complement strand
CAGTAGCGCAGCACGTACGGCTGCACGTCGGCGATCTTGCAGACTTCCCCGATTTTGTAGAGACGGCCTTCGTCGGTCGCCATTGTGGCGATTATAGGACTCGCACTTCGCTCGCCGCGACTTCCTGCAGCAGGCCGACAGCAGCGGTGTAGACCTCGTCGACGGAAATCTCCGTCATGCAGCGGTGGTCGCGCAGTGGACATTCGCGTTCGTAGCAGGGCCCGCACGACACGTGCTTTCGCACGACGCGCGTTGCGCCCGGGATCACCGTTCGCGCCGGATCGGTTGGACCGAAGATCGACACCGACGGTACCGCGAGTGCGGCTGCGAGGTGGAGCGGCCCGCTGTCGTTGGTCACGATCACGGAGCAGTGCGCGATCGCCGCCGCGAGCTGCAGCACGTCGCCATCGCCTCCGATCACGCCGATATCGCCGTACTCGTCTGCGATCGCCTCAGCCTGTGCGCGCTCGCTGGGACTCGTGAGAAGAATCACCGAATAGCCAGATTCGAGGAGCCGCTCTGCGAGTTGACCGTATCGATCGTCGCCCCAATGTTTCGCGCGTCCGTACAGTCCGCCGGCGTGCAAACCGAACAGGGGCCGGTCGAGTCGAACGCCCGCTGCACGCATGCGTTTGCGCGCTTTGTCACGGATGGGGACCGGCAGTTTCAACGTTGGGATCTCATCGACGACGCGCGGTGCGTTGATCGCCGCGAGCAGCGCGGAGTAGTCATCGAGCTGATGTCCGCGATCGCCATTGCGCCGGACGCCGTGAGTAAGCAGAAGTCCGCGCGCATCGCTCGAGTAGCCCCAGCGCTCGCCGATACCCGCCGCATACGCGATCATCGCGGCGCGAAATGAATTCGGAAGAATGATTGCCCGCCGGAAGCGGCCCGATTTCAGCACGCGAATGCGATTGCGCGTGGTGCCGTTCCAGGGCAGCACTTTGCGAAACAAACCCAGTGACGCGAGAAGCGACGCGATGTGCTCCGGCGCAGCGACGGCGATCCCTCCCTCGTTGCGAAAACGATGGTGCAGCGCTCGATAGGTAGGAAGGGCCAGGACATTGTCTCCGACCCAATTGAGGCCGATTACGACCGTTTCACTCGCCATTCGCTCCTTCGCTTTCCCCCGTCGCCGTCCCCTTCCAGCGATCGTGCATCCACAACCAGAGCTCCGGGTGGGCCGCGATACGATGCGAGATCACGTCGTTGATTCGCCTCGTCAGCACCACAGGATCACACTCCGCCTCGGTCATTTGATCGACATGAATCGGGTTTTCAAACTCGAGCCGATGCCCGGAATCGTGCGGTATGCAAAAAGCGAACACAATAGTAGAACCGCGTCGAAAGGCCATTTTTGCCGGTATCGGCGTCGTCCAGGCGGGGCGGCCGAGGAAGGGGACGAGGATGCCTTCGCGAGGGAGGACCGCCTGGTCGGGAAGAAGCACGATCACGGCGTTTTCGGAAAGGGCCTGCATTATTTCTCTTGCGGCG
>QHVY01000480.1:489-2200 GCA_003223695.1 Acidobacteriota bacterium | reverse complement strand
AGGTCTTGTTCCAGAAACTGATTGTCGAGCGGCCGCGCGATCGTGCGTACGTCTCGCACGAGCGACATCAACGCCAGCCCGCCGAGCTCCCACGCGCCGTAATGCGCGCTGATCAGGACGACGCCCTTGCCGCGCGCGATCGCCTCTTCGACGAGATGGGCATTGACGAGTGGGCAGGCCGCTGCGATCTTCTCGAGCGACATATCCTGCATGCGGATCGAGTAGAGCGCCTCGCGTCCGAAGTGGCGCCAGCAGCGATCCAGGACATCGCGCAGGTCATTGCGGCCGGGAAACGTTTCGCGCAGGTTGCGCATCGCCAAACGGTCGCGCGAGCGGAGGATGCGTCGCGCGATGTTCCCGAATCGATCGCCCCATCGAATCACGCTTTCGTCAGACAGCCGGCGCGCGAACCGGGCGATGGTGCGATAGAGCGCGTACTCGATTCGCTGCAAGGCGAGGCTCTTTCGGCGGCTCATACGCGAAGGATTCGATCGAGGTCGTCGATCACAAAATCCGCGCGGATCGCGATGACCTCTGGATCATTGATCTTGACCGCGTCTTTCTCTGTCGTGACGATCGCATCGGCTCCGACATCGCGCGCAGCGTGCTTGATCGCTTCGACATCTGTGGCGGAGTAGCGATGGTGGTCTGGGAAGGAGCGCGTTCCGGCGAGCGGAAGAGCCAGCGAGTCGAAAAATTGTTGATTGTCGGCAAGACCGGAAAACGCGAACACTCGCTTGCCGCGCAGAGAGTCGGGAATCGTCAGCTTGATTTTGCGTGGCAGAAGAACATCGGCATCGCGCAACGCTCTGCGCCCTTCGCGAAGGAATCCGGAATCGTAATCGATGACCACGTCGAGATCGCGATGAAGCTGCAAATGCTGGAAGCCATCGTCGAGGACGAAGACGTCGGCTGGATTTCGTATGGCATTATCGTATCTATTTCTTCCGACGATGACTTCGACCTGCGGCAGTCGCTTTTTGATCAGCGCCGGCTCGTCGCCGTAGCGATCCGGATCGAGCTCCTTGATGACGCCCCCCACGCCCGCCCGCCCGTAGCCGCGCGTGAGCACGCCTACGCGCAGCCCGCGCGCGGCGAGCGCGCCGGCGATGGCGATCGTGGCGGGCGTCTTTCCGCTGCCGCCCGCGGCGATTCCGCCGACAGAGATCACCGGCACAGGCAGGCGCTTCGCTTTCAGGATGCCGGCACGAAAGAGCGCGCGCCGGACGCGATTGACGCTGCGATAGAGCAGCTCCGCGAGTTTGATCACGCCAGCAACTCGAGAATCCGCTCCGCCGTCCGCGCTGCCGCGCCGCGATTCTGCTCCACCGTTTTGCGCGCGCGCTCGCCATACGCGGCGCGCGCGGCCTTGTCATCGAACATCCGGCGCGCGAAGGCGATCAGCTCGGCCGGCGAGCGCACTTCGACCGCGGCGCCGTTCTCGAGAAATGTCGCGGCGATCTCGCGGAAATTCGTCATGTGCGGTCCGAAGCAGACCGGAACTCCCGCCGCTGCCGGCTCGATCGGATTGTGGCCGCCGGTGGGCACGAGACTCCCGCCGACGAAAGCAACCATCGCGTACGGATAGATGCGACTCAGCTCGCCGACGGAGTCGAGAAGGAGGACAGATGGAGGACAGACAATCTTGTCTGTCCGGATAGGCAGGATTGCCTGTCCTCCACCGAGGTGCGTTCGACGAACGAACGGAATC
>QHVY01000480.1:0-451 GCA_003223695.1 Acidobacteriota bacterium | reverse complement strand
CGCTTCTTCTTCGCCCTCGCGAGTGGATCCGAGGATCAGGACGCGGCGACCGGAGATGAGGGAGTCGAGCGCGCTCCCGATTTCCAACGGTTGTTCGTTCGGCGCGTAATCGAACTTGACGTTGCCGGTCACCTCCACCGCAGCGGCTGGCGCGCCGATCTCGACGAAGCGCTTTCGGTCGCCTTCGTCACGCACGAGCACTCGATCGTAAGAACGAAGAATGCGGCGGACAATCGGCCGTAACGCTCGATATCGCGGAAAGGAGCGATCGGAGAGGCGTCCGTTGGCCAGGATGAGTCGCAGCCCGCGCGCGCGTGATAGCCGCGTGACGTTCGGCCAGATCTCCGTTTCCATCGCTGCAAAAACGCGCGGGCGATGATGATCGAGAAAACGGGTCACCGACGATGTGAAGTCGAAAGGAAAATAGGTGATCGTCGCATCGGGAAAGAGC
>QHVY01000029.1 GCA_003223695.1 Acidobacteriota bacterium | reverse complement strand
GGGTCGTGCCCACCGTGTCGGCATCGACGGCGATCGCCTGGCCGGGCTTGAACCGGCCCTCGATGAGCGCCTTCGCGAGCGGGTTCTCGACAAGTCGCTGGATCGTCCGCTTGAGCGGCCGCGCACCGAAGGTCGGGTCGTGGCCCTCGCGGGCGATGAGTGCCCGTGCTGCGGGCGTGAGCTCGAGCACGAGGTCCTGGGTCGCGAGGCGGCGCTGGAGATCGGCGAGGAGGAGGTCGACGATCGCGGCGAGATCGGCATCGGTCAGGGCGTGGAAGACGATGACCTCGTCGATCCGGTTGAGGAACTCGGGCCGGAACTGGAGCCGCAGCGCCTCGGTGACCTGGGCCTTCATCGCCTCGTAGGCGTCGGTGTCGCCGGGACGGACCCCTGAAGCGGCGATGACCTGCGACCCCACGTTCGAGGTCATGATCACGACGCTGTTCTTGAAGTCGACCGTCCGGCCCTGCGAGTCGGTCAGCCGGCCGTCGTCGAGGACCTGGAGGAGGACGTTGAAGACGTCCGGATGGGCCTTCTCGATCTCGTCGAGCAGGATCACCTGGTACGGCCGCCGGCGGACCGCCTCGGTCAGCTGGCCGCCCTCCTCATAGCCCACGTAGCCGGGTGGCGCGCCAACGAGGCGCGATACGGCGAACTTCTCCATGTACTCGCTCATGTCGATCCGGACCATGGCCTGGTCGTCGTCGAACAGGAAGCCCGCCAGCGCCCGGGCGAGCTCGGTCTTGCCGACGCCGGTCGGGCCGAGGAACAGGAACGAGCCGATCGGCCGGTGCGGGTCCTTCAGCCCGGCTCGGGCGCGACGAACGGCGTCGGAGACGGCGGAGATCGCCTCGTCCTGGCCCACGATTCGCTCGTGGAGCGCCTCCTCCATCCGGATGAGCTTGGCCATCTCGCCCTCCATCAGGCGGGTGACCGGGATGCCCGTCCACTTCGAGACGATCTCGGCGATGTCCTCGTCGGTGACTTCTTCGCGCAGCAGCGCGCCATTCTTCTGCATCTCGGCGAGCTTCTTCGATGCTCCGTCAAGGTCGCGCTGCAGTTGCGGCAGCGCTCCGTAGCGCAGCTCGGCGGCTTTGTTCAGATCTCCTTCGCGCTCGGCGCGGTTTCCCGCCTCACGCGTTTCTTCCAGCTTCGCTTTCAGATCATTGATCTGCTTGATCACGCCGCGCTCGCTCTCCCACTGCGCTTTGAGCGCGCTGATCTTCTCCTGCAACTCTGCGATTTCGCTGTCGATCGTTTTCAGACGATTTTTCGACGTCGGATCCTTTTCTTTCGACAACGCCTGCTTCTCGATCTGCAACTGCGTCATGCGCCGCTGAAGCCCATCGATCTCCTGCGGCATCGAAGTCAGCTCGATGCGCAGACGCGATGCCGCTTCATCGATCAGATCGATCGCTTTGTCCGGCAGAAATCGATCGGTGATGTAACGGTGCGACAACGTCGCCGCGGCGACAATGGCCGAGTCGGTGATCTTCACGCCGTGATGCACTTCATAGCGCTCTTTGAGACCGCGAAGGATGGCGATCGTGTCTTCGACCGACGGCTCGCCGACGTACACCGGCTGGAATCGCCGCTCGAGCGCAGCATCTTTTTCGATGTGCTTCTGATATTCGTTCAGCGTGGTCGCGCCGATCGCACGCAGCTCTCCGCGTGCGAGCGCGGGCTTCAGCATGTTCGACGCGTCCATCGCGCCTTCAGCCGCGCCGGCACCGATCAGCGTGTGCAGCTCGTCGATGAACAGGACGACGTTGCCTTCGCTCTCTTCGACCTCTTTGATGACTGCTTTGAGCCGGTCCTCAAATTCGCCGCGATACTTCGCCCCGGCGATCATGGCGCCGAGGTCGAGGGCGACGACGCGTTTGTTTTTGAGGCCTTCCGGCACATCGCCCTCGACGATGCGCCGCGCCAGTCCTTCGACGATCGCCGTCTTGCCAACGCCCGGCTCTCCGATGAGCACGGGATTATTTTTCGTTCGGCGCGAGAGGACCTGAATGACGCGGCGGATTTCTTCGTCACGTCCGATGACCGGATCGAGCTTCCCGCGGCGCGCGAGCTGCGTCAGATCGCGCGCGTAGCGCTCGAGGGCCTGATATTTGTCTTCCGGATTCTGATCGCTCACGCGCTGCGTGCCGCGGACGCTCTGCAGCGCTTTGAGCACCGCGTCCCCGGTGACGCCATGGCGCGACAGCAATTTATCTTTTGACTGTGCGATCGCGAGCAGGAAGTGCTCGGTCGAAACGTATTCGTCTTTGAAGTCATCGGCCGACTTGAATGCGGTGTCGAAGACTTTACGCAGCGCCGCGGAGATCAGCGGCTCCGCGGATGCGCCGCCGACCTTCGAGAACTTGGCGATCTCGGCAGCGGCTTCGGTTTCAATCGTCGCCGGATTCAGGCCGAGCTTGTTCAGGATTGGAACGACGATGCCACCTTCCTGCCTGAGGAGTGCAACGAGCAGGTGCTCGGGCGTGACCTCCGGGTTTCCAGCCCCTCGGGCGAGGTTCTGCGCCTCGACGACGGCTTCCTGAGCCTTGACCGTAAGCTTGTTGAAATTCATGTGCTTATCCTACATTGAGTCGATGGGACTCAGGTTTTTCTAACGCATCTTGTGCATCTTTCATTCCGTGTCAGTTCTTCGTTCTTTGTTCTTCGGAGAACGAAAAACGAGGAACGAATAGAATCCGCGCGCCATGACCGACTACCGCACCGAAAAAGATACGCTCGGCGACGTCAGAGTGCCCGCCAACGCGCTGTGGGGGGCGCAGACGCAGCGCGCTGTCGAAAACTACCCCATCAGCGGCCTTCGCGAGCATCCGGTCTTCATCCGATCATTCATCTATCTGAAAAAGGCCGCCGCGCTCGCCAACAAAGAGCTCAAAGGTATGGACGCGAAGCTCGCGGACGCGATCATCTCCGCATGCGATGACCTGCTCAAGAACGAGAGTAATTATCGTGAACAATTTGTAGTCGATGTTTTCCAGGCCGGAGCGGGTACCTCGTTCAACATGAACGTCAACGAGGTGATCGCCAACCTGGCGAATCGCGTGTTAGGCGGCAAGCTCGGCGAGTACAAGCCGATCAACCCGAACGATCACGTGAACATGGCGCAGTCGACGAACGACGTCTTCCCGACTGCGATCCGCGTGGCGACGGTTCTGCTGCTCAGTGAGCTGATTCCCGAAATCGAGGCGCTTGCGCTGGCGTTCGAGGCGAAGGGGCGCGAATTCGCCGACGTCATCAAATCGGGGCGGACCCACCTGCAGGATGCCGTTCCCGTTACGTTAGGCCAGGAGTTCAAGGCCTATGGCGTCGCCATCAAGCGCGCCAACGGCCTGCTGGTAACTTCCGCGGATGAGCTTCATGAGCTCGCAATCGGCGGGACTGCGACGGGGACAGGCATCAACACGCCGAAGGGATACCGATTCGCTGTGGTACGCCACCTCAATGAGATGACTGGCTACAACTTCAAATCGATGGAGGATCTTCGCGAAGGCATGCAGTCGCAGCTTGCGATCTCGGCAACGTCGGGCGCGTATCGCAACCTCGCGCTCGAGCTCACCCGGATCACCAACGATCTTCGCCTCCTCGCCTCCGGGCCGCAGACGGGGCTCGCGGAAATCATTCTTCCTGCCGTGCAGCCTGGATCGTCGATCATGCCGGGCAAAGTGAATCCATCGATGCTCGAATGCATGAATCAGGTGCTGTTTCACATCATCGGCTCCGACACAGCCATCGCGTACGCGACGCAGGCCGGCCAGCTCGAGCTGAACGTGATGATGCCGCTGATGGCGTTCGAGATCCTCTTCTCGATCGAGATCCTGAAGAATTTTCTGCCGGTATTCGTCGAGAAGTGCATCCGCGGCATCGAGGCCGATCGGAAGCGCTGCGAGGCGTACTACATCAGCTCACCCTCGCTGGCCACGGCGCTCAATCCGCTCATCGGGTACGCGCGCGCGGCGGAGATCGCCAAGGAGTCGGCGAAGAGCGGCAAGCCGATCCCCCAGCTCTTGCGCGAAAAGAAGCTAATGAGCGAGGAGGAGATCGCGCGGATTTTCACGCCGGAGTTTTTGGCCGGACAAGCGGATCAAGTGTAGCGGCGGCCTTTAGGCCGCCGTCGGCGGGCTGAAGCCCGCCGCTACACGTTGTATGCTGCTCGCCGGTCCAATGCGGCTTTTCATCGCCACGAGCTTCCCGGCGGAGGTCCTCCGTCCGTTGAATGACCGTCTCGCGACGCTGAAGTCGAAGCTTCCGCGCGCGTCGTGGGTGCGTCCCGAAGGTCAGCACCTCACGTTCGCGTTTCTGGGCGAGCAAGACGAATCCGTCGTGAACAGGATCGCGATCGACGGCGGCTGCAGCTTCGAAGCGAGTCTGCGCGGCTGCGGATTTTTCCCGAATCGCCGCCACGCGCGCGTCGGGTGGGTGGGCGCAGAGCCGCAGGAGAAATTCGTCGCCCTGGCTCAGCGCGTTCGCGATGGAGTGGCCGCCGCGGGCGTGCAATCGGATCAGAACGAATTCAAGCCGCACCTGACGCTGGCGCGCATTCGTGATCATTGGCCGCCGCTGGCCATCGAGACCTTCGAGAAGGCTTTACACGATTTTCAGTCAGCGCCGTTCGCCGTACATGAGGTCACGCTCTATCTCAGCCGGCTCAACCCGAACGGCGCCGTTCACACGCCGCTGCGGGCGTTTCCGCTCCGTCTTTCCGCGTAGCTGTCCGCATGCCGCCGCGATCTCGCGCCCCTTCGAGCGTCGCACGGTCACGTGCGCGCCGTTGCGAACGAGCGCGTCGGCGAACGCGTCGATCGCTTCATCATCCGGCCGCTGCATCCAGCGCGGCAGATTCGGATCTTCGTTGAACGGAATGGCATTCACTTTCGCGCTCAGACCACGAATGAGCCGCGCCAGCGCAACGGCATCAGCTTTCGAGTCGTTGTAGCCCGCGAGCAGGACGTACTCGATCGTGATCTCGCGTCCTTTCTCAGTCGGATATCGACGCAGCGCCGCGATCAGCTCATCGAGCGGATATTTCTTCGTGATCGGCATGATCTCTTCGCGCCGCTTCCGGTCAGGCGCATTGATCGACACCGCAAGGTTCGGCCGGCGCTCGAGCTTCGCCAGCGCGTCGACTCCCGGGATGATTCCCGAAGTGGAGACGGTGATCCGCTTCGCCGCGATGTTCATGTAGAGGATATCGAGCGTGGTCACGAGATGATCGAAATTGAGCAGCGGCTCGCCCATGCCCATGAACACTGCGTTCATCATCTCGAACGGAACCTGATGCTCGCGCTGCACGGTGAAGAATTGCCCGAGCATTTCGGACGGCGTGAGATTGCGGCCGGCGCCAAAAAATCCGGTGACGCAGAACGTGCAGCCGACGGCGCACCCTGCCTGCGACGACAGGCAGACGCTCGTTCGATCGCGCATCGGCATGTACACCGACTCGATGCGGTTTCCATCGCCGAGGACGAAAAGATATTTCTGGCTGCCGTCCGACGCCGGCGGCGTGCGCTCCACGACCTGCGGAAATTCGAGCGTGTACCGCTCGGCCAAGTGCGCGCGCAATTCTTTCGGCAAATTGCTCATCGCATCGAACGAATCGACGCCGCGGCTGTGCATCCATTCGGCGATTTGTTTGACGCGGAACGGCGGGGAAACGATCTCGCTTAGTGTGGCCTGCAGTTGCGCTGGAGCGAGATCGTAGAGATTGACGCGCTCATTGTTCGTCACTGGAAGTGGAGATGGGTTCGATGCGCCGCGTCGTGCGCACTTTGCGAGTCGGATCGATGCCGAGGGCGCGCAGGAGGGCGAGGTCGTTGATGTTGATCCGGAACTGAATTTCCTTGTCGCTCTTGACAATCACCTCAGCCGGCGCTTCAGGCTCGTCTTTATTGAGGCCAATCGTGGCGTCGAGCACGACGTAGAGGTTGTATCCCTCGTCCCGAATTTTTTGGATCTGCTTGTTCACGTCATCGGATCCGGAGATCGATTCGTTGATCGCCGTCCCGAGCTCGCGAAGAAGCTGTTTGATTTTTTCGTCCACGTTCGTTTCGACTATCGCAAACGGCACTCCCGCGGTCAAGATTCCGATTCGCCGCGGAGCGGAGTACACTAGTTGTCCACGACTTCCAGCGGCTGCAAACTATCCGCCACGGTTTTCCACAGCTCCGACCAGTAAGCCAGGTACTTCCACTTACCCCATTTTGTGTAGCGGCGAAGCATCGTTTTGTCGCTGACCTTGCGCCCGTTGTGATGGGTCTCGCGTACGAACCGGCGGAACTCGCTGTCAACGGCGATGAAATCGTGGCGGCCGTCCATCGCCAGCAGATGTGCCGCGCCATACGGGCCGATTCCCGGCAATTCGCAATAACTGGCGAACAGCTCCTCGGTGGATTGTGATGGATCGGCGATTTCACCCAAATTAATTGACTGATCAAGTATTCCCGAGGCCAGGACGTGAATCGACTTGGCGCGATATCCGAGGCGGCAGTCGCGCTGCAGCTCGTCGACGCGGAATCGAGCGACCTCCTTCGGATCGGGGAATGCACCCCCTCGCCCGCACTTCGCCACAAGCAACTGCACCATGCGCATCGTCTGGCGCCACGTCGTATTCGTGGTGGTGATGATCTTCACCACGTCTTCGAAGAGCGTGCTGCCGCAAAGCAGCCGTCCGAATCCGGCGCGCTCGACCCATTCATGATCTGGTGACTTGCGGGCAACGCCGATGAAATCCGTCATATCGACGTGAAGCTGAAACATCCGCGTCAGCTTTTTCCGAAGCTCCTCGGAATCTTCCGCCCCTTCGATGTGGAGGACAGCGGCCCTCCGCTGTCCGGACAGCCGAGGCGGCTGTCCTCCACTTGTGATTTTCAGATGCCGCACTTTGCGGCCGAGGATCTCCGTCCTGTAGAGCGCGTGTTCGTCGCTCGACCATCGAAATGGCGCGAGCAGATACCAGCCGTGCGATCGGACAGTCGATTGAAAATTGAACTTGAAGGTTTTGCAGACCTCTGCCTTACCACTTGGCTACGTCGCCCTGGGCTCTAGAGAACGTCGAATCCGCCGACAAATATTCAGCGACTCGAAGCAGCAGCGACAGTCGAGCCTGCGCTCACATCGTGAACATCAAGCGAGACTGACGGCGTGCCCACGACCTTTCCGCTCGCCTCGGCCCGAGGATAAATGAAAATGTTGAGCGGGTCGGACGTTGACGGAGTGAGCACGAGATCGCGTCCGCGCGTGAACTCCACGCGATCGGCGCCCAGGTTTCCGAAGAGGAATGCGCGAACGGAAGGATCACTCGACTTCGACGCATCGCTCGCATCGACAGAGATCCAGCCTTTGCCGGCGGCATAGAACTCGGCCCAACAGTGATAGCCGGGAATCTTACCTTCCGCGGTTTTTGGCAGCGGAAAGCCGATGATGAAGCGTGTTGGAATCGACTTCGCGCGGGCGAGCGACATGAACAGCGAATGAAAATCGGTGCAGTTGCCCGCTTTGATGTCGCAGGCACGCTCGGTGTCGCCGTTGCCCCAGCCCGGAATCGTCTTGTCGTACTTCATCGTGGTCATGACGTACTGATAGATCGCCTGCGCCTGCTCGGTGGTCGTCGTTTTTCTGGCGGTGATCTCATCGGCGAGCTTTCGCACTCGCGGCGAGAGCGTGACCATTCGATCTGCGCGCAGGGCACGCTCGAGCTCGCTCTTGCTCGGAGTCACGCTGCCGATGTTCTGGAAGGCAATGCCCCGACGCGTCGCGCGGAAACTCACGCGCACAACGAGCTCGCCGGTTTGCGGAGCAGGAACCTTCGCGAAGATGTACTCATCGCCGAATTCGCTCTCGCGCATCCGCTGCCAGGCGTACGAAGAATCGATTTTTACATCGCTGAT
>QHVY01000028.1 GCA_003223695.1 Acidobacteriota bacterium | reverse complement strand
CTGATTTCCAGGCGTGCCGATCGTCTCCCAGACCATTCCCGGCACGTGGGCCATCGTGTCCGCGAGTCGCGCTCGTTCTTGCTGCAGCGCCTCCTCCGCACGGACGCGTGCGATGCCGAACGCAATCTGCCCGGCAATCGCTTTCGCCAGCTCCACTTCGGCATTGCCGAACCGGTGCGGCTCGTCGTAGTACAGCATGAACTTGCCGATGACTCGATCGCGGTAGTTCAACGGAAAAAATCCGAGCTAGCGCAGCATCCTTTTCCAAATCGGGAACCAGCACCGGCTCGGGGTTCACGCTCTCCGGCGTCCATGGGGTGTGGCCGTTGACGGCGCGACGGTAGTCGTCCGAGATGCCGCGCCAGGCGACGAATCGCATGAATGCGTTTTCGTCGAAGAGCAAGACCGACGATCGATCGACGCCGAGGCTGCGCTGGAGAGCGTCGAGAGCGGCGGAGTAGACCTCATCGAGCGCGCGCGCGCGACTCAGCGCGTCCGTGAGTTCTGACACTGCGGCCAGAGCGCGCGTTTGCATCTGGTGCAACATTGTACGGCTGAATGTCCGGCTGCTAAACTGCCCGCACGTGGAGCCGGCTCTCAGCCGGTTCGAGCCGCCTAAAAGAGGCGGCTCTACATTCGAGCATTGAACAGCCAATCACCGCAAACCGTGCTCAGCGGTCTCCGCCCGACCGGTCGCGTTCACCTCGGCAATTACTTCGGCGCGGTCCGCAACTGGGTTCGGCTCCAGGAAAAGTATCGCTGCCTTTACTTCGTCGCCGACTGGCACGCGCTAACGTCCGATTACGCCGATCCTTCGAAAATTCGTCAGGCGACATTCGATGCGGTCGCGGACTGGATCGCTGCGGGCCTCGATCCCAAGCGCTCCACGATTTTTCTGCAATCAGAAGTGAAGGAGCACGCAGAGCTGCATCTGCTGCTGTCGATGATCACGCCGATTCCGTGGCTGGAGCGCGTGCCCTCGTTCAAAGATCAGCAGCAGGAACTAAAGGACCGCGATCTCAACACATTCGGATTTCTCGGGTATCCGCTGCTGCAGACCGCAGATGTGATCATTTATCGTGCACATTTTGTCCCGGTGGGCGAGGACCAGGCGTCGCATCTGGAGCTGTCGCGCGAGATCGTGCGGCGCTTCAACAATTTTTACGGCAATGTTTTCCCCGAGCCGCAACCGCTGTTCACGGAAACGCCGAAGGTGCCGGGGCTCGATGGGCGCAAAATGTCGAAGTCGTACGGCAACACGATTCCGTTGACCGCGAGCGCCGACGAAATCCGCGCGTTGGTCATGACCATGTTCACCGATCCGAATCGCATTCGGCGCCAGGATCCGGGCAATCCCGACATCTGCAATCTCTTTCAATTCCACAAACTATTTTCAGATGACGCAACAATCGCACGCGTCGATCGCGAATGCCGGACGGCCCAAATCGGCTGCGTGGACGACAAAAAGCTGCTCGCGGAGATCATGGTCGAGAATTTGCGTCAGATCCGCGCGCGGCGCGAGGAGATCGATCGTGATCCGAGCATCGTCTGGGACGCGTTGCGAGAAGGAAATCGCATCGCTCGCCAACACGCTTCGGAAACGCTGGAGCTCGTGCGCAAAGCGATGAAGATTGATTTTCCGGAGCTGCGATGACGGACGACGAAGTCCAGGAATCGGGATACGAAGTCACGCTGCCGACGTTCCACGGCCCGCTCGATCTGTTGCTCCATCTCATCAAGCAGAACGAGATCGACATTTACGACATCCCGATCGTGCCGATCACCGAGCAGTACACGGCGTACCTCGACGCGATGGAGGAGCTGGACCTGGAGATCGCCGCCGACTACATCTACATGGCGGCGCTGCTGATTCACATCAAATCGCAAATGCTCCTGCCGCGCGACGAAAGCGCGGAAGGGCAGCCGGAGGATCCGCGCGCCGATCTCGTGAACCGTCTGCTCGAATATCAGCGATTCAAGCAAGTGGCGGAGACATTCGCGGAGCTCGACGTCGTGCGCATGGGTGTGTGGCCGAGGCCGGCGGTTTCACTGCCGGAATCGGAGGCGGCGGAGATCGACATGAGCGAAGTCTCACTCTTCGATCTCATTGACGCTTTCCGCAACGCGCTCACGCGATACAAGGTCAATCATCCGCAGGCGATCGAGCTGCAACGCATGCTGCACAAGATCTCCGACAAGATGGGCGAGTTGTACAACAAGCTGAAAGAGAAATCGCCGATTCGCCTGCAGTGGTTTCTCGAAGGACGCGACCGCGATGAGCTGATCGCCATTTTCCTCGGCACTCTCGAGCTCGTCCGACTCGGCGGCATCTCACTGCAGCAGAGCGATCCTTTCGGCGATATTCTCGTAGCGATCACTGCGAATCCGCTCGACGAGGCACAATTCGCAGTCTACGACCAACGATGAACGAACTGCGCGCCGCACTCGAAGCCATCCTCTTCGTTTCGAACGAACCGGTGACCGTCGATGCTCTCGTCGAAGCGCTCGATTCCGACAGCGAGTCAATCGCCGCGCAGCTCGCGGACCTCAAGCGTTTTCTCGACGAGAACGTCGGCGGATTCACGCTGGAGCAGACGGCGGGCGGGTGGCGGCTCGCAACGCGTCCAGAGCACGAAGCGATTCTGAAAAAATATTTTGCGAAGAAAGGCGAGGGGCGACTCTCGATCGCGGCGCTGGAGACATTGGCGATCGTCGCGTACCGGCAGCCGGTCACGGCGCCGGAAGTGTCCGACATTCGCAGCGTGAATTCGACGGGAGTGCTTCGCACGCTTCTCGAGCGGCGACTGATTCGCGTCGCCGGACGCAAAGAGGTTGTCGGCAGCCCGTTTCTCTATCGCACCACGCGCGAGTTTCTGATCCACTTCGGACTCAACGACATTCGCGATTTGCCGCGGCTCGAAGAATTCGGCGATCTCATTGGTGAGTCCATCAGCGAAGAGCTGGTGACGGCGGTACAATCGGTGGCCGTCGATCATTCCGAGTGATGCTGGAGCGCCTGCAGAAAATCATTGCTCACGCCGGCGTCGCATCGCGGCGCGAGGCGGAGACGATGATTCGACAGGGGCGCGTGACCGTGAACGGCCGCGTTATCACAGAGCTCGGCACGAAAGCGGACGCGGACCGTGATCACGTCAAAGTCGACGGCAAGCTCCTCACGCAGGCCGAGCCGCATCGCTACATCCTGTTGTACAAGCCGAAAGAAGTGATGACGACCGTCGAGGATCCGGAAGGACGACGCACAGTGATCGATCTGGTGCGCGGGGTTCACGAGCGAATCTATCCTGTCGGAAGGCTCGACTATCACTCGGAAGGTCTCGTGCTGCTGACGAATGACGGCGACCTTGCGTACAAAGTCTCCCATCCGACGCACGGCTCGGTGAAAACGTACAACGTGAAAGTGCGCGGCGTTCCCGACGAGCGCCTACTCGACAAGCTGCGCCGAGGCATTACGATCGAAGGGAAGCGCACGCTGCCTTGTGACATCACACGCATCAAGACCACTGGACGCGGCGACGATGAGGGCAATAGCTGGCTCGAAGTGAGGCTCCGCGAGGGACGCACGCAGCAGATCCGCAAAATGTTTCAGGCCCTCGGACATCCGGTGACGAAGCTCAAGCGCGTGGCGATTGGACCGATCGCAGATCAGAGGCTCACGCCCGGCGATTGGCGCGAGCTGACGAAACACGAAGACAAAATGCTGGTCACGATGAAAGAGCCGCGTCCAGCGAAACCGCGGCGCTCGCTTCGGCCGGCGTCACGCAAGAAAACTGCGGCACCAAAAGCGCGCCGAACGCGGCGTAGCTGACACGTTGGCCGTTGGCCGTTCGCCGTTGGCCGCGAAATTGCCCTCGGCCAACGGCCAACGGTGAACGGCGAACGAAAGCTCATCGTAGCCATCGACGGTCCGGCGGGCGTCGGCAAGTCGACGACCAGCCGCATGGTCGCCCGCGAGCTCAACATTCCGCACATCGACACCGGCGCGATGTACCGCGCCCTCGGACTCGCCGCGCTGCGCGAGGAAGTCGATACGCATGACGAAACCGCACTCGAGGAACTTACCGAACGGACTCAGATCGACTTCGTCCCGGGCCAGCGATCGCGAGTCCTGTTGAACGGCGATGACGTGACAGCGCTCATTCGCACGCCGGAAGTGAGCATGGCGGCGAGCGACGTTTCGACTGTGCCGGCTGTACGGCGCGTCCTCGTCCGGCTTCAGCAGCAGCTTGGGCATCGCAGCGGAGGCGTTCTCGAGGGACGTGACATCGGAACCAAGGTTTTCCCCGAGACACCCTTCAAATTCTTCCTGACAGCGCGCCCGGAGGTCCGCGCCCGCCGCCGTTTCGACGAGCTGGTGGGCAAAGGAACCTTTCCCGACTTCGCGACCGTCCTGTCCGAGACATTGACCCGTGACGAGCAGGATTCGACGCGCGCCGAGTCCCCCTTGACCTACGACGAGACGTATACGGTGATCGACACGTCGGACCTGGCCATCGATGAGGTCGTGGCGGCCATTGTCAAGCGTGTTCGTTCCTTGTGCTAAACTCCGATTTCAACGCCTGTCAACAATTTAGCCGTTGATTGAGCGCGACGGAGGATAGCCCGTTTCATGCCGTCCAGCGACCCAAAAAACCCACCTGACAACCTCGAAAACCTCGGCATGGACGAGCTGCTCGACATCTATGAAAAGCGGATGACGAGCTTTTCCGAGGGGGACATTGTTCACGGGAAGGTGTTGAAGATGACGCCGAGCGAGGTGGTCATCGATATCGGTTACAAATCAGAAGGGTTACTGCCGATCAACGAAGTCACTGGATACAACAGCGAGGTGAAGGTCAAACCCGGCGACGAAATCGACGTTTTCATCGAACGTCTTGAAGACGCGAGCGGTTACGTCATTCTGTCGCGCGAAAAAGCGGAGCGGATGCTCGTCTGGGACCGCATCGAAGCAGCGTACAAAGCGGATCAGGCGATCAGCGGGCGAGTCATCGACCGCGTCAAAGGCGGTTTGTCGGTCGATGTCGGCGGCGTGAAGGCGTTTCTGCCCGGCTCGCTCATCGACACGAAGCCGATCAAGAATCTCGACTCTCTCCGCGGCCACGACTACAAATTCAAAATCGTTTCCTTTGACAAAAAGCGAAACAACATCGTCCTTTCGCGCCGAGCAATCGTCGAAGCAGAACATCAGCAGCAGAAAGCAGCGACGTTTCATCGCCTGCAGGAAGGTCAGCTCACGCACGGCGTCGTCAAAAACATCACTGACTACGGCGTCTTCGTCGACCTCGGCGGCGTCGATGGATTGCTGCATATCACCGACATTTCGTGGGGCCGCGTGAATCATCCTTCCGAATACTTCAACGTCAGTGACGAGATCGAGGTCGTGGTTCTGAAATTCGATTCGCAGGCCGAACGAGTCTCACTCGGGTACAAACAGAAAACGCCCGATCCGTGGCTCGACGTGGTGCAACGCTATCCGCTGGGTACGAAGGTTCGCGGCAAAGTCGTATCACTGACCGATTACGGAGCGTTCGTCGAGCTCGAAGAAGGCGTCGAAGGGTTGATCCACGTTTCGGAAATGTCGTGGACTCGAAAGGTGCGCAACCCGTCGAAGATCCTGTCAGTCGGCGAGGAAGTCGAGGCAGTCGTTTCCGATGTCAACGTCGCGAACCGGCGCATTTCACTGTCGCTGAAAGCGCTCGAGCAGAATCCATGGGACACGGCGGCCGAGCGATATCCGGTCGGCTCCGTCGTGAACGGGAAGGTTCGCAATCTGACGGACTTTGGCGCATTCGTTGAGCTCGAGGAAGGCATCGATGGCCTGATTCACATTTCGGACATGTCGTGGAATCGCCGGCTGAAGCATCCCAACGAGGTTCTGAAAAAAGGCGATGCGGTTCAGGCGCGAGTGATCAACGTCGACGCGGAGAACCAACGTCTTTCGCTTTCGATCAAAGAATTCCTGCCGAACGAGTGGGACAACTTTGCGAAAGCGCACAACGTCGGAGATGAACTGGTGGGCACCGTCTCGAAAATCACCGACTTCGGTCTGTTCATCCGGCTGACGGAAGGTGTCGAAGGTCTGGCGCACGTTTCAGAAATTCAGCGCGATCCGAAGCAGAAACTCGACAAGGCGTTCAAAGCTGGCGATCCCGTTCGAGTCCGCATCATCAAAATCGACGCAACCGAACGGAAGATCGGCCTCTCCACCCGCGATGTTGAGCCCGTGCCGGAGGGCGAGCACGTACAGCAGGAGCAGCCTCAGAGCACCGAGAGCGCGCCCGCGGAAACGAAGTCATGACGGAAATCGAACCGGTCGCGCCGCCTCCACCTGCCGCACGAAAATCTCGCGTGCCGAGCTTTTTCTTCGGCGTTTTCAGCGGCTGTCTCATCGGCATCTTCTTTTTCTCGTTCATTGCGGTTGTCATCAGCGCCAACCGAACGGAGTCGTCGAGCGACTTCTTCAGCACGCAAAAAGTGGCGATCGTGCCGATCGAAGGCGAGATCCTCGAAGCGCGGGAGACAATCGACATACTGCATCGCTATGCCGATAGCGCCACGGTCCGCGCGATCGTCATGCGCATCAACAGCCCGGGTGGCGCAGTGGCCCCATCGCAGGAAATCTACGAAGAAATTCGCAAAGTGAAAGCGAAGAGTCACAAACCGATCGTCGCGTCGCTGGACAGCGTGGCGGCGTCGGGCGGCTTCTACATCGCCTCTGCGTGCGATCAGATCGTCTCGAATCCTGGATCCATCACCGGCTCGATCGGCGTAATCCTGCAATGGATGGAAATCAAGGATCTGATCGCCTGGGCAAAGATGAAACCGGAGACCATCACCAGCGGCGCGATGAAGGACACCGGCTCGCCGTATCGCGAGTTGACCGATGCTGAGCGCGCGTACCTGCAGCGGATCACGACGCAACTGCACGGACAGTTCATCCACGCAGTGGCACTCGGCCGCAAGGGAAAAATGAGCGAGGCGGATGTAGTGCGTGTCGCGGACGGCCGCGTGTTCACCGGCGAGGAAGCGCTCACTCTCAAACTCGTTGACCGCCTCGGCAACCTCGACGATGCGGTGAACGTCGCCGCGCGCATGGCCGGCATTCGCGGCAAACCGGGCACAATCTATCCAAGACGACGAAAACCAACTCTGCTCGACCTCCTGGGCAACACGACCGACAGCGAATCGCTCGTCGACCGTGTGCTCAGCAGGCACGGGGCCACATTTCTCTATCGCTGGTAACCGACATGCGTGAGGAGGCTACTTTGGACTACCCGTCTGAATCCGAACGGACCGAATCCAAAGCGGGCGTGATGACGAAGGCTGAACTCGTCGACGAGGTGGCGCGCGTCGTTCAGTTGACGAAGAA
>QHVY01000471.1:3125-4253 GCA_003223695.1 Acidobacteriota bacterium | reverse complement strand
AACTGATCGGCAATCGTTTTTGCGATCTCGCTTTGAATAGCGAAAACATCAGCCAGATCCCGATCGTAAGTCTGTGCCCAGAGATGGGCGTCGTTCCGTGCATCGATCAGCTGTGCATTTACGCGCACCCGATTGTTCGCGCGCTGCACGCTCCCTTCGAGCAAATGTGCCACGCCGAGCTCTCGTCCGATCTTGCGGAGATCGCGCGCCACCTCGCTCTTGTACTGCATCACGCTCGAACGGCTGATTACCTTCAAGTCCGCGACCTTCGCCAGATCCGTCAAGATCTCGTCCTGCACCCCATCCGTGAAGAAGGCGTTGTCTGGGTCGCGGCTAAGATTATCGAAAGGCAACACGGCGATGGTTTTCTCAGGAACGGCGGCAGCATTCGTTGGTGGAGTAGCCGTAGGAACCGGCGACGCGCCACTACCACTGGCGACAGGCGCAGACCGTCGCGACAAGATGACAGCGCCGATAATCAGCGCGGCAATCAGAACAACCGGCACGGCAATAATCCAGCGCCGGCTCGTCTTCTCTCGAACTACTGGTGCAACGCCTTTACGTGCCTGCCGGAACTTCTGCGGCACCTCGGGATTCCCAAGATCCTCCGTATAGAGATTGACCACCGAGACGCGCACCCCATGCTTCACCTCGCACTCGCCCAAATCATGCAGATGGCGACGCCAGTGGCCGTATTGCTCGAGATCTTCAGCCATGTGCTTGGAGATCAGAACGTGACCAGCGTCACCGCAATCCATCACTCGCTGCGCGATGTTGATTCCGGCTCCGGCAATGTTGGAGCGACCACTTACGTCCACCACGCCGCTGACCGGTCCGCTGTGAATCCCCATGCGTAGCTTGAGCTCAGGGTGTTCTCTCGCCGCCCTGCTGATCTCCAGGGCGCATTCCACCGGCGCTTCCGGAGTATTGTAAAAAACGAGCGCCATGCCATCTCCGGTAGGCACGGTAATCAGTCGTCCATTTGACTCGGCTGCGCGAAAATGTTCGGCTTCGCGTACAATCCGATTCAATAACTCGAGTAATCGCCGCTGTTCGTGCGTTACCAGCTTGGAATAACCGACAATGTCGATAAAGAGCACATAGGCAATCTCCAGCTCAATCTCCTTG
>QHVY01000471.1:0-3082 GCA_003223695.1 Acidobacteriota bacterium | reverse complement strand
GCGCCGCTTCCGTGTTGCGCACGATCTGATTCAATTCGTGGAGCGCTTCCGATTGCTCGTCGATCAACAGCTTGGAGTAACCGACGATGTCGATGAAAAGGACGTGCGCGATCTCCAGGCGCAGTTTCGTTTTCTGCTCGTCAGCCATTCGGCGGAGACCTTAGCGCTTCCCGCAGTCGCCTCTAGATCAATTTTCGGACGCCCTGGGTTAAACCGGGAGCGGTCCGCCACCAGACAGTTGTCAGCTATCTGCAGCTAGCGCGAAGGCGCAAGAGAGCGCTTGCTTCCAAGTCATTGTGCGACCCTCTCGTTCTGCATTGGCCGCCGCAACCGCTCCGATTCGTTCCCTGGCGGGAGGCAAGTATCGCGCGCGAAATTTCAGCCAGAACGCTATGTCATCGAGCAATGTCGTCTGTAATTCCGCGAGCCGTGCATTGGATGCGCCGTACAACTGGAACCCTTCCACTTCACGTCCGGAGCCCATCAATCCCATGGCCATCCCCTGCACCTCCGTTGCAGCTTCCATTTCGTTCCCGTAGTCGAGCGCGGCACGTAAGCTCTCGCCATAAAGCAAGACCGCATTCTTCCCATCGCCACGCCACAAAGCGCAGTCAGCCAGATAATGAAGTGAGAAATGCACGAACTTCGGTTCACCTTGTGCGCGTCCTTCGGCCAGGGTTTCCCGCGCGAGCGGCTCCGTCCGCTCGACGTCTCCCAAGGCGGCCAGCATTTGGCCGACAGCAACGCGACCGCGTGTGATCAGCTTGGCCGAGCCAAGCTTGCGGTAGAACTCTAGGCAGTTTTCCATCGAGCGCAGCGCTTCGGAATAGTTATTGGCGGCAAAGTGCGACCATCCGATGCTTTCCAATGCGAGAGCGAGCTCCAAAGGATTTTCATTTTCTCTCCATAATTCCAAACTCTGTTCCGCCAGCGGCCGCGCGGCGGCTACTTCGCCTTGCCAATTGAGAATCATGCTGAGTGCCCATAACGCGCCTGCTTTTTCCGGCGAGCGTTCGCTCGGGTTTAATTTCAGTGCTTCCTCGAGCCACCTCCTTCCCTCGCCATAATGCGATCGCAGATGCCAGAACCAGCCGAGCGCCGAAGCTAAACGGAGAAGATCGTGCGGACGCGAACGCGCCCATGCCAACGCCGCCCGAAGATCGTCGTGGTCCGCTTCAAGCAGTGCCAGCGACGTTGCTTCTTCTTCGATTCGCTGCCTGTAAGCGCGCTCGGCTAGTGCAAGATAGTGCGCGAAGTGGTGTGCGCGGACGTTCTCTTCCTCACCGGCCTGGACGAGCCGCTCTGCGGCGTATTGGCGTAACGTCTCGAGTAACCGGTAGCGCAACTTCTCCTCACTCCGTTGCTCGATCGCGAGCAACGATTTGTCGACGAGTTGCTCGATGACATCGAGCGGATCGCCATTACCCCGGACCGCTTGTGCCGCAGAGAGATCGAAGCCACCTGCAAAGACAGAAACTCTCCGAAAGAGTGTCTGCTCCGCTTCCGACAGCAAATCGTAGCTCCAGTCGATCGTTGATCGCAGCGTTTGATGTCGTCCCCGGCCGCCGGTCAATAAACGAAAACGATCGGACAAACGATCGCGAATTTCTCCTGGCGTAAGCGCCTTCGTTCTCGCCGCCGCCAGCTCGATCGCGAGCGGGACGCCTCCAAGCGTGCGACAAATCTCCGCGATCGGCCCCGCATTCGCCGATGTCATGGTGAAGCCCGGTCGCGCCGCCGCCGCGCGATCGACGAAGAGCTGGATGCCGTGCTCTCCGGCATGGAGAGGGAGGGCACGCGCGAGTTCACCTCACCCGCCAGGCCGAGCGGCTGCCGGCTGGTGGCGAGAACCCGAACACCCTCCCCGCTTCGAAGCAATCCCAGGACAGCCTCCGCGCATGCCTGGATTACATGCTCGCAATTGTCGAGGATGATTAGCGTCCTTGTCCCTTCGAGATCTCGGATCAGCGCATCGATCGTCGCGACCCCTTGTTCACTCTTAACGCCAACTGCCGCCGCGATGGCCTCGATAACGACCGAAGCGTCGGTCAACGGAGCGAGATCGACAAAGCGCACACCGTCTGGAAACTGTTCCAGCAGGTCGGCTCCCACTTGAATGGCCAGCCGCGTCTTACCGCATCCGCCTGATCCCACCAGCGTAATCACCCGCTTCGAATCAAAAAGCGCCCGCACATTCTGGCGCTCACGCTCGCGTCCCACGAACGAACTCAGTTGCACCGGCAAATTTTGGCGAAAATTACTAAGCGATTTAAGTGGTGGAAAATCGGAGCGCAGCTCCGGATGCGCGAGCTGAAACACGTGTTCCGTCTCGGCGACGTCGCGCAACCGATGCTGGCCCAGGTCGACGAGCGAGGAACCGTTAGGCAAGCCCCCACGTACAATTCCCGCCGTCACGCCGGAGAGTAAAATTTGTTCTCCGTGGGCGATGGAGCGGAGCCGGGCCGCGCGGTTCACGTGCGGGCCGCGATAATCAGCGCCCGCTTCGCCGGTATGAATCGCCATCCGAACACGCATCGAGACGTGTGCCGGCCAGGATTGCGCGCGGAGCGCGCGCTGAATCTCCCAGGCGGCCGCGACCGCGTCGGTCGCTCGCGCAAAAACCGCAAAGACGCTGTCGCCTTCGCCGCGTTCCAGAACGATCACGCCGTCACGCGCTTCGATCTCGCGCGCCATAATGTCATCATGGCGCTTGAGCGCGACCTGCGTTTCCGCGGGATGCGCCTCCCACGCCCGGGTCGATCCTTCCATATCCGTGAACAGGAAGGTTACGGTCCCGACTGGGCGCTTCCTCATTATGCGAGATTATGAAAGCCTGGGAATTCGCGCAACACTCTGACCTGAAAGCCGCTTACCATGCATGCCTTGCGTGAGATTTTCGATCGTCCTAGTGCAGGCGGACAGTGACGTGGGTAAACCGTTACCGTTCACGGCCAGGCAGACAGCTGGTCAGCCGCATCGCGAGTCCGGACTTCTCGTCATGTCGAGTGAATATGCCAGTCCGGCTCGGACCGAGACATCTCTCGATATTGCTACGTCATTACTTGCTATTGAGTCCGGCCCA
>QHVY01000027.1 GCA_003223695.1 Acidobacteriota bacterium | reverse complement strand
TGGAACCGTGACGACGTACGGCGCGGGCGCTTCACGTTCGCCATTGCCGACCTTCACCACCGTCACTTCGACATCCCCGCTGCCCGGCTCGATCAATCCGATTTGCTGCGCTGCTGCGTATGAGAGATCGATCATTCGGCCGCCAATGTACGGGCCGCGATCGTTGATCCGCACGCGCACACTCTGTCCAGTCTTGGGATTCTGCACGTCGGCGACGGTGCCGAACGGCAGCGTGCGATGCGCGGCCGTGAACAGCAGGGGATCGAAGATCTCGCCGTTCGCCGTCGTGCGTCCGGCGAATTCCTGACCGTACCAGCTCGCGACGCCATGCATGTTTTGCGGAAGCGTCTGCGGTTTGGGCGCCGTGGCACAACCGCCGGCAACGACAACGACGAAAGCAAATGCGATTCGTTTCAAACCCGCACCTCCGCTGGGCCACGCACGACCTCATGCTCCTGAATGACTGGATCGATTTCTTCGGTCACAAAGCGTTCTGTCTGCTGCCGCGCGAGGCCGGTGTAATTTTCCGGTTTGGCCATTGCGTCCATCGTCTTTCGATCGATTCCGAAGAGGCGGTCGCTAGCGATTCGATTCAAGAGATTATCGCCGTTCGCCGCTGCTTGTGAGTGAATGCGCACGCGCTCGTAAAGCACCTGCCGATCGCCTCCGCGGCGGACGCCCTCCATCATCAGATTCTCGGTCATCATGAACGGCAGCTCGCGCCGAACATTCCCGGCGATCACATCCTCGTGCACCACGATTCCGCCGACGATATTGTCGTACAGCAACGCGATCGCATCCGCCGCCAGAAACGCCTCCGGGATTACAATGCGGCGATTTGCGGAATCGTCGAGTGTTCGCTCGAACCACTGCGTCGCCGCGGTCATTGCCGGATTCAGGGCGTTGATGATGAGATGCCGCGCCAGTCCGTCCATCCGCTCGGCGCGCATCGGATTGCGCTTGTACGCCATCGCCGAAGAGCCGACCTGCTCCTCCTCGAATGGTTCTTCGATTTCGTGCAGATGCTGCAGCAGCCGCATGTCATAGGCGAACTTCGACGCCGATTGCCCGAAGTCGGACAGTGCCGACACAACTTGCGCGTCGATTTTGCGCGAGTAGGTCTGACCGGAGACCGCAACGCTGCGCCTCAGTCCGATCTTTTCCGCGACTAGCTTCTCGAGGCGATGCACTTTCGATTCATCGCCCTCGAATAAGTTGAGGAACGACGCCTGAGTTCCAGTCGCTCCCTTCACCCCGAGCAACGCGAGCTGCGACTGCCGGAATTCGAGCTCGCGAAAATCGAGCAGCAGGTCGTGCAGCCAGAGCGCTGCGCGTTTGCCGACGGTCGTCAGTTGCGCCGGCTGAAAGTGGGTAAACGCAAGCTGCGGAGTGCCGCGCCATTTCCAGGCGAAGTCGCGCAGCTTCGCCATCACGTTCACAACCCGCTGCTTCACAATCTTCAGCCCCTCGGCCATCTGCAGAATGTCCGTGTTGTCCGCGACGTACGCTGAGGTGGCGCCGAGGTGGATGATGGCTTTCGCGGAAGGGGCCTGGAGACCGTACGCGTAGATGTGAGACATCACATCGTGACGGATCTCGCGCTCGCGCCGCTCCGCGTCGTCGTAGTTGATGTCATTCGCGTGAGCCTTGAGCTCCGCGATCTGCTGATCGGTGATCGGCAGTCCGAGTTCCTTTTCTGCCTCGGCAAGCGCAATCCAGAGCCGCCGCCACGTCCGAAACTTGAAATCGGCAGAAAAGAGATAGGACATTTCTGCCGAGGCATAGCGCTCGGTAAGAGGATTGGATGTGGAGTCGCGCTTCACGTTCGGATTATAACTGTGCCGTGACGCGCAGACTGGTAACGCTCTCGCTCTTTCTACTTCTGGGCTGCAGCCAGGTCGAGCAGCAGACACTGCTCCCCTGGTTCCGAATCAGGACCAGTCGTCCCCACGAGACGGGAATCTTTTCGCTTGGTTCCGCAAGGACGGACTATTTCGTAAAAACTCACGGATGGTGGAAACGGCTCGATGTGTATGGCGGCGTGGCCGTGGCTCTGAATCCGGAGACGGTCATCTTCTACTCGAACGGGCAGGCGCAGATCATTCGCCGCGGCGAGACCACTTGGACCCCGGTATGCGGACCTTCAATGTCATTCGCGACGATTGCGCGCCGAGCTGAAGCAGTCGATTGCGTCCAAACGTTGAGCGGACCGCTCGGCGTAGCGAAAAAGATTCGTTGGCGAAGAGTCACCGCTACCGGTCGCATCGTAAACGACGACACCTTCGACGTCGAAGGGACTGATCGTGTTTTCCTGAATCCCACCGTCAAGTTCTACGACGATAATGATGCACCATATTTTGTTACGATCCACGATTGGCCGTTCACCTCTCCGCAGTGCGCGGTTGTGACGGCGGATCATCAGTCGATTCGCAGTCCGGAAAACATGAGCGCAGCCGATTGCTCGAACGCCGCGCTGTGGTCGAAGGTATTGCAGCATCGGTTACACTGAATCCGATGCCTCGCTCGGCCGTGCGCGACTCGCGCGTCACATTGCGGGCGCTTTTGCTTGTCGGCGGCGTGCTCTCCATCGTTCTCGGCATCTCGATTTTTTTCAGCAATCGCGGCATCGCCGAGCTGCAGCAGGCGCGAAAACGCGTCGCCGAGCTGCACGCGGACGTCGCCCGCCTTCAGACAGAGAACGCGCGGCTGCGCAGCGAAATCGACAGCGTGAAGAAATCGACATACGCGGTCGAGCGCATCGCACGCGAAGAGCTCGGGATGTCGAAAAAGGGCGAGGTCATTTACCTTCTGCCGAAGAAGCAGTAATCTTTCGCCCGCGCATAGGGCGCAACCAGTCCGCGGGAAGGGCCGTGCCCACCTACACGATCGAAACAGAGACGAACCTTCTTTCAGCCTGTTTAGTGCGGACTCCAGGCCAGTAGCGAAAGGAGCTTCGTATGTTTCCAAATCCTCAGGCCGCACTCCCTTTTCTACCCCATCCGAGTTTGCAGCAATACAAAAAGCAGGCGAAAGATCTCGTCAAGGCGTGCTCCTCTGCCGATCACGAAGCGATTCGCGGTTGGGCCGTGAAATGGCTCCGATCGCTTGCGGCGCTGCAGGATCCGTCGATTCGCGATTGGATCGTTGGCCAGGCCGATGACATCACCCAATTCGTGCGCAGCCGGTTGTCGAACGGGAAGTGCTCACTGGCCGACGCGCAATTCGTGATCGCACGAGTCCACGGATTCGCCAGTTGGCCGAAATTCGCAAAACAAATCGACGAGCCTGTTTCCGATTTCGAATTGGCAGCCGAGGCCATCGTCGAAGGGGACGCGGCAACGCTCAAACGGTTGCTGCGCAAAAATCCGGAACTGATCCGAGCTCGATCAACGCGCGAGCATCAATCGACACTGCTGCATTACGTTTCGGCAAACGGCGTTGAAGGTTATCGCCAGAAAACGCCAAAGAACGCCGCGCAGATCGCTGAGATTCTCCTGAACGCCGGCGCCGAAGTCGACGCCGAGGCGGACGTGTATGGAGGGGGAGCAACCGCGTTGGGTCTCATCGCAACGAGCGTTCATCCGGAAGCGGCGGGCGTGCAGAACGCGTTACTCCAGATTCTTCTCGATCACGGTGCCGCGATCGAGCACCCGCGAAGCGCGGGCAACAACCACAAGGCGGTTGTCGGATGTCTCGAAAACGGGCGTGGAAAAGCCGCGGAGTTTCTCGCTGAGCATGGAGCGCACCTCGATCTCGAGGGCGCTGCTGGAGTGGGCAGGCTTGACATCGTCAAGACTTTTTTTGATGACGATGGAATGTTAAAGCCCACGGCGAAAGAGAAGCAGCTCAAGGATGGTTTCGCGTGGGCATGTCAGTTTGGCCGCTCGAGCGTGGTCGATTTCCTGCTCGACCATGGCATCGACGTCAATGCGCGTCTGCGACATCATGGGAATACAGGACTCCATTGGGCCGCGTACGGGGGACACGCCAACACCGTCAAGCTTTTGCTCCAACGTGGAGCAGAGACTGATGCGAGAGATGAAACCTACGAGGGCACGCCGCTCGAATGGGCTCTCCATGGTTGGGCCTCGAGACCAGATCAAGTGCAGCGCGAGCCCTATTACGAGGTGGTCGCCCTCTTGAGTCGCGCCGACGCGAAGCTGGATCAAGCGTGGGTTGAGACATCGAGGCAAGAGATCGCGCAGAAGATCAAGTCGGACTCCCGCATGCGCGAGGCGCTGCGAGGCGAACGCTGATAATCGGGCGCGTCGTAATTGGGCAGACCCGAAGGCCTGCCCTTGAACTCCTCAATGTCCTGTGCTTGATGCGTATGGACCCGGCATTGGCTGAGGGTTCTTGCCCTTTCCGTAGCCACCGGAGCCGCATGCGAAAAGCATCAATGAAAGCAACGCAGCGCTGATCAGAGCAAAAGCACTTTTGGAGGTCCGATTCATCTTTTTTCTCCTTCCATACTCCACCTGCAGAATTTCAAAATTTGATCCTATTTTTATTTGTAATATCCATTTATGGTGAGCTCGGCAATACACGGTCGCATCAAAGTTGCACATGCGACAGCGCTTAGGAGGAAGACAACTTATGTCTAGGAAAATTAGGATGATGCTGCTCGCGATTCCGTTGTTCGCCGCCACTGCATCGGCGATCGATTTCGGAGCGCACATCGGCTACTACGACAACACTTGATGCTACCGATCGGCAACCTCTTGGCAATTGCGCCTAACATCGATTACACGAAGATTGGCGGGTCGGGCCTGTGGTGGGGCAACGCCGATCTCGCGCTTCGATTCAATCAGGGACGCGGACCGTCCTTTTGGGTTGGCGCCGGGCCGACGTACTACTACGTGACGAACGCCAGTGAAAGCTCTGAAAGTGGATACGCTCGCAGCGTCGTCTTCGCAGCGGCGAGCAGCGATCCGACAATTCGTGAATGGGGATGGGACATCAACGGCGGAATTGCCTTCGCCGGTTCTCTGCGGCCATACATCACAGCGCGCTACAACAAGATCAAGGAGTACAAAGCAGGCGGCGTGGCGATCGGGCTTCGGTTAGGACGCTAATGGCGCAGCGATAGCGATGTTCATCATCGCCGGAGCCACAGATCGGAGCGATGAAGTCATGAAAACACGTCACTTACTCCTCATCACAGGGCTGCTCCTCTCGATCGTCCCCTTGTCCGCAAATGGGGATTGCAGTCGACAAAACGGGACAAGTCTCCGAAATCCGATCGTCATCATCAGTCAAATCCGCGATGTCAGCATCGATGGCGATACGGTGACAATTCATGTCTACCGGGAGCCGTACGACATCGTCGCGGCAAAATGGCTTCGCGTTCGAGCGTTCGACGGCCGTTTGATGTATGCAGAGGATCTTCAGGCCGGCGACAACGTCCAAGTCGACGGCGATCTCGATCATCAGACGATCTACATTCGACAGGTCATCTTGCAGATGCGCGTCGAACATCGCCCATGATCACTCCGCTCGTCCTCGGGCGATGTCCGCCGCGCGATCGACCTCCGCGGCGTAGTTGTTGATTACACCGGCGACGACTTCGATCTGCTGGTTCGCTTCGTTCCACTGTTTCTGCTCGATCGCTTCGCGCACGCCGGGCACCGTTTTCACGCCGTACCCGGTGTAAAAGCCGGGCGCGTAAATCTCGTGGCGGAACCACGGACGCCGGGGGAGTCCCTGCGATGTCGTCAGCGCCTGCTCGATGTGCATGAGCGCATGATCCAGCGCCGTTTCGCGCGAAGCCGCGTTCGGCGCATCTGAAGGAATCGAAGTCGCCGCCCGATCGTATTCGCGGGCGCTCTGCTGCAGGCGCGCCACCGCATTCTGCAGCGGCGCAAAATTCAAATAGGGCGCGGGTGTCTCCGGCTTCGGCGAAACGTAGGTCTTCGTCGGATCTGCGGCAATCTCATAGGCACGCTCGCGAATCAGCCGATTCCGCTCCTCGATTTCTGTCCGCGTCGTCTGCGCGAGTTTCGTCAGCTCCTCGACGTAGCGCGACAGTGTGTCGGCGAACGTGGTGAACTCGAGCGGCAGAACGTCGGCGTTCGCCAGCCGCAGCACGAGGCGGCCGGTCGTCTCCGCCTGCGCGATACCGTAGGGAAAGCCGGGGTCGACGAATCGCGTGTAGTGGTCGAACGAATCGTAGACCGAGTGATACGAACCGCCGCCACCCTCCTCGCCGTAGCCAACGTTCATTGCTGCGATTCCGGTGTGCTGCAGGAATGGTGTCCAATCGGATCCTGAACCGAGGGCGTCGAGGCGTATCAGCTGCCGCTCGCGCGCTTCCTTGCGCGCCTCTTCCGATGTCGCGAGCGTTTGCTCGCGATCGCGCCGGCGCTCGAGGACCGATACGTTGCGCTCAGGATCGTTGACGTCGCGGGCGACCTGTGTCGTCAGTCGCTCGAGCGTGTGCGATCCGCCGATCTCGAGAAATCCGCGCGCGTTTGAATCGGAGTTGATGTAGACGACGCCATGCTGGCGCAATTCGTCGCCATGCTCTTCTGCCCATTCGGTCGAACCGAGAAGGCCCTGTTCTTCGCCGTCCCAGGCGGCGTAAATGATTGTGCGCTTCGGGCGCCAGCCACTCCTGGCGAGCTCTCCGATCGCTTTCGCTTCTTCGAGCATGGCTACCTGACCGCTGATGGGATCGGCCGCGCCATTCACCCACGCGTCATAGTGATTGCCGCGGATGACCCACTGCTCGGCGCGATCGGTGCCCGGCAGTCGCGCGATGACGTCGCGGCACGGCACCATGTTCCAGTTGAATTCGAGATCCATGTGCACGCGCGCCGGTCCGGGGCCGAGGTGATAGGTGATCGGAAGCGCGCCGCGCCAATCGGGAGGAGCGACCGGACCAGCGAGGTTGCTCAGCAGCGGAAGCGCGTCGCCGTAAGAAATCGGCAGCACCGGGATCTTCGTGATCACGTCGACATCTTTTCGGTCGAGGCGCTTCGCATTCGTGGTCGCGCCCACGCCGGGCGTGAGCGGATCGCCGGGATGGATCGGCATATCCATCACCGATCCGCGCTGCGCGCCGTTTTCGTTGCGGTAGGCGCCTTTCGGATAGACGTCTCCCTGGTAGTAGCCGTCGTCGCGCGGATCGGAGTAGATGATGCAGCCAATCGCGCCGTGCTCGGCGGCGACTTTCGGTTTGATTCCGCGCCACGAACCGCCATAGCGCGCGATGGCGATTTTCCCTTTCACGTCGACGCCGCGGCGTTCGAGCTCATCGTAGTCTGCGGGCACGCCGTAGTTGACGTAGACGAGATCGCCGGTGACATCGCCATCGATCGAGTACGCGTTGTACACCGGCAACTGCTCGTTCGTCTGACCTGATGTCGCGTCCTGCGGAAGCGGCGGCTCGAACAGCTTGGCCGTGAATTTCTCCGGAGCGATCAATTCGACCAGGCGCTTTTTCGGTGTCGGAAAAAGGACCTGGAACTCCTCGACATGTGTGTCGTAGCCGAACGACTTGAACAGCGAGGCAATGAACTCCGTGTTCTGCCGGTCGTAGTCGGATCCGAGGTGGTGAGGGCGGCCGGCGAGACGCTGCATCCAATTGCGCAGATCGTCGCGATTCAATTTCGCGTCAAACTGCGCCTCGAGCGCGTGCTCCTTCGCTGCATTGGAGGCGGTGAACCCCAGAATCGATTTGTCGTTTGTGGCCTGAGCGAAAAGTGTCGTGCTGGCAAGCGCCAGAGTGATCGTCCATCGTCGCATGGCGGCGCATTGTAAAGTACCTCGGCGATGTGCGGTATCAACGCAATCTACGCTTACAAAGACAACGCGCCGGCGATCGATGAACAAGAGCTGATCGCCACGCGCGAGTGCATGCGCAGCCGCGGTCCCGACGCGTCGTCGCAATGGATCTCTCCCGACGCCCGTGTTGGTTTCGGTCACCGCCGTCTCGCGATCATCGATCTCTCTCCGGGCGGCGCGCAGCCGATGTGCCGCGCCCAAAACGTGATCGTGTTCAACGGCGAGATCTACAACTATCGCGAGCTGCGGGGCGAGCTCGAATCGCGCGGCATTCGATTCACATCACAATCCGACACGGAAGTGCTGTTGCAGCTTTACGCCACACGAGGCGCGGAGATGCTCAATGACCTGCGCGGAATGTTCGCGTTCGCGCTTTGGGATGCAGCAAGACGACGGATGTTTCTGGCGCGTGACCCGTACGGAATCAAGCCGCTCTACTACGCAGACGACGGGGCCACGCTGCGCGTAGCCAGCCAAGTGCGGGCGCTGATCGCCTCCGGGCACGTGTCGAAACAATTCGATCCCGCGGGTGCTGCCGGATTTTTTCTGCGCGGCACGATTCCCGAGCCGTTCACGATGTATCGCTCGATTCGCGCAGTTCCTGCCGGCTCCTACTGCTTCGTCGATGCGAACGGCGCAAGCGAGCCCGTGCAGTACTTCTCCATCGCACAAACGCTCCACGACGCGGCCGACAACGCAGATATCTCGGTCCACGATGCGGTGCTCGAATCCGTCAAATACCACATGGTTGCCGATGTGCCGGTCGGCGCGTTCTTGTCGGCGGGAATCGATTCGACATCGATCGTTGCATTGGCGCGCGAGAGCGGCGCGACCGACCTGCAGACGATGACCCTGCGCTTCGCGGAGTACCGCGGACGGGTGAACGACGAAGCGCCGCTCGCGGCCAGAGTGGCGCAGCAGTACGGTGTGCCTCACACGATTCGTGATCTCACGCGAGACGAGTTTCTGCGCGAACTACCGCGTGTATTCGATGCGATGGATCAACCGAGCGTTGACGGCGTAAACAGCTACTTCATCAGCAAGGCCGCGGCAGATCTGGGGCTGAAGGTCGCGCTCTCCGGAACCGGGGGCGACGAACTGTTTGGCGGATACACGTCCTTTCGCGACATTCCGCGATGGATGCCGGTCACCCGCGTCCTCGCGCGCGTTCCGCACCTAGGGAACGTGATTGCAGAAGTGAACTCGATGCTCTCCCGTCGCTCGCGTCACATGAGTCCGAAAATGAGCGAGATCGTTCGTTACGGATCGAGCTACGCCGGCGCATACTTGGTGAAACGCGGAAGATTTCTCGCTTCCGAGTTGCCGGCGATCCTCGGTCACGATGTTGCGCGCGAAGGTTTGCAGCGTCTCGATCTGCTTCACCGAATCGAAGAGGCGGTCACCCCTGATCCGGGGACTCCGTACGCGCGCGTGGTCGCCCTCGAGTCTTCGTTCTATCTCCGCAATCAACTGCTGCGCGACATGGATTGGGCCAGCATGGCGCACTCGCTCGAGGTTCGCGTGCCGCTCGTCGATGCGCATCTCCTGCGTAGACTCGCGCCGCTGCTCGTCCGTCGCAAAGGCCGCGGGAAACAAATTCTCGCCGCCGCCCCCCGCCCGCCCCTCCCGCCCGAAATTCGCGAGCGCCGCAAGACAGGCTTTACCCTGCCGATTCACGAATGGCTAGGCAGCGCGGAACACGGCAAGCGCGGGTGGGCGCGGCGGGTGTATGAGGAGATGTTCTCGGCCGCGCGGGGATACTGGTAGCCGCTGAAATTTCAAATTCAAAATTTCAAATTAAGAATGAAACAGTACCCTCCAGTCGCTTTTAATTTTTCATTTGACATTTGAAATTTGAAATTTCAGTTTCCAACCCCTAACTAGCGAACCGTGATCGTACGCTGCATTCCTCGCGCGCGATGTTTGTCGACCGGACAGTAGACCGTAAACGTGCCGGGCTTGAGGTTCACCGTCATGTCCGCACTGTCGCCGCGCGTGAGATCGTTGGCGAGCTTTTGCGAGATGCCGTTGCCCTCGATGACGAAGTTGTGATTTAGACGCCCTGCGTCAGTGATGTGAAACGTCTGCGCGCCAGCGGCGATCGCGTCAGGCATTTGGATTTCGTATTCGGTGAGTTGAACCTGAATCTCCGGATTCGCTGCGGCCGCCGGTTGATTTCCGAGAGCGGTCGGCGGAGTCGCGGGATTCATCTTCGACGACTTCTCCGGAACTGTCTGCGGATTCGCTGTGGTGGTCGAAGTCTTCGGCAGCGCGTTTTGCGATTCATCCTCGTGACGCTGATTGCCGGGACAGGCGAGCAGGAGAAGTGCCGCCAAAAAAAGCGCCAAGTGCCTAGTGCCGAGTGCAAACCGATATTTCGGTAACTCGGAACTCGGCACTCGGCACTCCGCACTTCTAAGTTGCATCTCAGTGCTTTTTCTTCTGGGTCGTTTTCGTGCCGGTCATCGTTTGCACTGTCGCGCTGGTGTCGGTCGGCGTCTCGACAGCGGCAGTGGTCGTGGTGGGTGTAACGAGCGTCGAAGTCGTTTCTGTTTTTGCGCCGTGAACAACCTCACTGCCGGCGACGGCGACGGCATTCGTTCCGGTGATTGGCGCAGTTGCCAGAGCTGTAGCCGTGGCGGCTGTGCCCGTGGACAGAGGCGCAGGAGTACCTGTACCAAGCGTACCGTTTGCCGGGTTGCGATCCGTCGCGTTTCCCATCGTGTTTGTTTCTGCGGGTTGCGGCTTCTCCTTGCAAGCGAACATCAGAACGATGAGAAGGACAGCGAGACGGCGCATCAGGTGGGACTCCTTTCAACCGACTCAGCAGGCAAAACGCCTGCCCGATCAGCGACGGACTGCGATGATTTCGAGAACCACGGGCGTGATCATCAGCGCCGTGGGGTTCGCTTCGGTCGCGGTGAAGGCTTGCGCCGTCGCTGAAGCGCGCTCCGGCGAGATGTGTCCGAGTTCGACGAGTCTGCGAATCCCCGATTCCATGAACGAGTGAGGCCACTGCCATGCGAAGTCGTTCGGGCGGATGGCGTCGACAATCGGAAGGAGGGAACGAATCTCGAAGCCGAGCTCCTCGAACCAACGCGGAAGATCGAGACCGATGTCCGGCTCTCCTCCTGCGGCTCGCCAGCTTTTCATGACGACGTCGACGAATTCTTCATGCTCCACAGAGCGCGGACTGACGCGCCACGCGCGGTAATCCACGTATTCGTGCACGACGAAGACGCCGCCCGGTTTGAGCGCGCGGCGGACGCGGGCCACGAGATCGCGCGGCCGCTTCACGAACGCAAAGACCCATCGCGCCCATGCGCCATCCGCGTCGAGCGCGGGCAGCTCGTCCTCATCGAGATCAATCTCCACTGTTTCGATTTGCGGTACGTCGCGAGCTCGAAGGGCGTCAAGAAATCGTTGTGAGCGGTCGACCGCGATTACGCGGTTGACGATCTCGGCGAGGTCGAGAGCCGCGTATCCCGGCCCGCAACCGACATCGAGGATGGTTTGACCCGTTGTAAACCGAGCCCGGCGCCAAGCATCCAGCATTCTCGGGCGCCACACTCGATGCTGCACGCCGAGCCGGGCGACTTCGTCATCGTGGGTACCGAGGATGTAGTCGCGCTCAGCGGTGGCGGTCACGCTCAAAGAACACGAGCATCGCGCGTTTCGTTCGGTGTGAGGGGCCGGCTTTTAGCCGGCCGGCTGAAGCCGGCCCGCACACATTCTTAGTGCACGCTCATCAGCTCCGGCTCGAGCGACAGCCCGTTCACGAAGACTGTGTCGCCGGACTTGAACTTGCCTTCCTAGAATGAGAGCGGCAACGAAAAAGCGGTGCATGGGCTGTGGAGAAAGATCAATGCACGGTCGCCGGCCTCGGGCTCGAGGAAAAGCTCGGTTTTGGTCCTCGGGCGTATCAGCACATCGTCTCGAACGCCGATCTTTTCGTGCCTGCGGGAGGTTCGCGGAGCGCGATCGCGTCCAACGGTTCAGAGTTCCTCGGCGTCTGGACGCAGGGCCTGAGTCAGTTCGCTGTGCGGCTCGATGCGATGGGCCGCCTGCTCGACGCGAGCGGAATCCCGCTGCGCATCGCCAGCAGTTATTACGGCGAGACGCCGTTGCTCACCGGCGCCGGCGGCAACTTCATCCTCGTCTTAGCGCAATCTGTCTCACTGCTCGATCGGGATGCCCGTGTGCTGCGGCGTGTCGGCATGGGCACTCCCGGCGTTCCGCTCATGGCACTGAGTGACGGCCGCTCCGTGCTCGTCGCATGCAGCTCAGTCTCGTCGATCTTCGTGCGCCTGCTCGCGACCGACGCGACGCCGATCACCGACTGGACCACGATCGGATCGACGTTCGATTTGTCTGTCGAACGCGAAGCGGCGTTCGGCGTCGATTCGAACGGGTATGTCGCATTTCTGGCGACCAAAAACGGCCTGACGATGCAGCGGATCTCATCGCGCGGCGAGATCTCGCCGGCGACAGTGCTGCCGGTTGACATCGGCGGCCTCCAACGCCTTAAAACCGCATTCGACGGCGAGCGCCACATCGTCGTCTGGTCGACATCTGCGAATCCGAAAGCCGTCCTCGTGACGCCGGACGGCGCTGTGTCGGATGCATTTGTCATCCCGACGGGAAGCCTTCCTTCGGTCGTCCTCGGCGTCGACGCGCGCAGCGGCCGCTCGTTCGTCTTCTTCAGCGAAAACCGCGGCGGTCTTTTGTACGAGTTGTCGGCGGTTTCGATCGATGATGCTTCGCGGCAAGTCGGTGTCCCATTCGTTGTCGCTCACAACGTTGCCGATGATCTCAGCATCGCCAACGTCAACGATGCCCTGCTGCTGTCATGGCCTTACGCCGGAATGAACGGCGAAGTGCTGGACCGTCCCACGGCGGTGCCTCTCGGCGACGCGTTTCCGATTGCGCGAAGGGCCGCAGAGCAGAACGCACCTTCGATTGCCTCGGGGGCGAACGTCGATCTTGTCGTTTGGTCCGAGGTCGACACGCTCAACACGATGCGCGTGCGCGCGAGACGGATCAATCGCGCCGGCATTCCTCTCGACCCGACGCCGATCGAGCTGGGCACGGGTGACCCCAATACGATCGCGCCGACGGTCGCGTACGGCGGAGGCGAATTTCTCATCGCGTGGGGAGCGACGCAGAAGA
>QHVY01000026.1:3422-11941 GCA_003223695.1 Acidobacteriota bacterium | reverse complement strand
GCCAACTACTTTCTGCCGCTGGCGACGCGCGCGTTCAGCGATTCGCGCATCGTCGCCATTCGGGAAGCACCGACCGAGACCGCCGTCTATCTCGAGAAGGATGTCGCCGGGCAGCCGTACATCCACAAGCTCTTCACAAACGGTTTCTCGATGTCGGGGACCGCGTTTCCTTCCCGCCGTTACATGAGCCTTTTTGTTTATCTGCCGCTCGCGCTGCGGCCGCACGCGCGAAATGCGCTTTTGATCAGCTATGGCGTAGGGATCACCGCGCACACACTGACGCAGGCGCGGCAGCTCGACTCGATTGACGTCGTCGACATCTCGAAATCGATTCTCGATCTGAGCAGCATCGTCTGGCCGGGCAGTGCGAATCCACTCGCCGATCGTCGCGTGCACGCGCACATTGAAGACGGCCGCTTCTTTCTGTTGACGACGCCGAAGCGCTTCGACCTGATCACCGCGGAGCCTCCGCCGCCGAAAAATGCCGGGATCGTGAATCTCTACACGCGCGAATATTTCCGCCTCGTGCACGACCGCCTCACGGACAACGGCACTGCTTCGTATTGGCTGCCGGCCTATCAACTCTCTCAGTCGGACAATCAAGCAGTGATCGCCGCGTTCTGCGACGCGTTTGCCGACTGCAGCCTTTGGAGCGGCGCCGGCGCGGAATGGATTTTGTTAGGCAGCCGCGGGACTACTGGCGCGCCGTCCGACGAAGACTTCGCGAGTCAGTGGCGCGATCCGATCACCAGGTCTTCGCTGGTGCGGATCGGAGTGGAAACGCCGGAGCAGCTCGCGGCGACGTTCCTCGCTGATGCGCAAATCCTGCGACGTCTCATAGCGGACTCTCCGCCGCTCACCGACGATCATCCTCTGCGCCTCAGCCCGAGCCTGCAGATCGGCATTCCGGATCTCGTTTATGGCCTTGTCGCAGGCGCGCCTGAGGCGTTCGTTCGAAGCGAATTCATTCGGCGCACGCTGCCGCCGAAGGTTCGAGCGGCGGCTCCGGCGTATTTTCTGCCGCAGCACATCCTTGATCGCGTCATGTTCGTTCTCCTCGGCATGCCTTCGCCGCGCTCGCCGGCGTTGATGCAGGCGCTGTTGACGCAAACTCAACTTCGAACGCTTCCACGGCTGGTAATGGGTACCGATCCGTGGATCGAGGACATCGCACTGCACGCCCGCGCGCGCGGCGATCGTGATCCATATCTCGCATACGTTGCTGCGGTCGCGGCGCTCAGCGATCGCGATTACGGCCGCGCACGTGATCTTTTCGGCGAGGCGCGGCAGAGGTTCCCGAGGCTGGAGGAGTATGAATCACTCGCGAGTTCACTCAAGCGATAAACTTTGACCATGGACGATCTCGAGCGATGCTATGTGTCAGGCCTGCGGATCCTGAAGTATCGATTCAACAGTACGGCCGAGCTGCGGCGCAAATTGCGGGCGAAAGGCTTCGATGCGGAGACGATCAACGCCACGGTGATGCGTCTGGCGAATGAGAAATGGCTCGACGACGAGCGGTTCGCCGCTGCGTATGTCCGCACGCGCGCGCTGAAGAGCAAGGGGCGGCTGCGCATCCGCCGTGAGTTGATGAGCGCTGGAGTGGATGATGAGACGATCGCCCGCGTCGTTGGCGAAAACATCGATGCGGACGACGAACGCCAGCGCGCCGCGGCCACCGCCCTCAAACGGCTACCGATTCTCGTTAATCGCTATGGCGCGCAGGCAGCGCGAAACAAATTGACGGCGTATTTGTTGAAGCAAGGTTACGATGCCGCGCTCGTGCGGGAGATTGTGAACGAGACGCGCGGCTTGTCACCCCGACCCTGAGCGAAAGCGAAGGAGAGGGCTTGGAGGCGTGGGCGGCGCGCGCGCTCGGGATGACATGAATAAGGAGACCAAGGTTGCCCACGACTGACGAGCAATATGTCATCCTGAGCCGCGAAGACGGCGAAGGATCTCACGTTGCGATGCCGTTCGTTCTCTCGAGATCCTTCGCTCCGCTCAGGATTACACATGCCCACGACTGACGAGACCCGCAGACAATTCCTCGATTACTTCGTTCGCAACGGCCATCGCGAAGTGGCCAGCTCGTCGCTCGTCCCGGCCGGCGATCCCACGCTGCTCTTCACTAACGCCGGCATGAATCAATTCAAAGACGTCTTCCTCGGCCGCGAACAGCGCGACTACACGCGCGCCACGACGTCGCAGAAATGCGTTCGCGCCGGCGGCAAGCACAACGACCTCGAGAATGTCGGCCGTACCGCTCGGCATCTCACGTTTTTCGAGATGCTCGGCAACTTTTCATTTGGCGATTACTTCAAGGCCGACGCGATCCGCTTCGCATGGGACCTCATGGTCAAGGTCTACAAGCTCGATGTGAACCGGCTGTGGTTCACGGTTTTTGAAGGCGATGAGGCCGTTCCTGCCGATGACGAAGCGGCGAAGCTGTGGGTGAAAGTCGGTGCGAAGCCGGAGCGCGTCCTTCGATTCGGGAAAAAGGACAACTTCTGGTCGATGGGCGATACCGGCCCGTGCGGGCCCTGCTCCGAGATTCACTACTTCCGCGGCGAAGATATGCCGAAGAACGTCGCCGAGCTGGTCAACGCACCCGGCGACGACACGATGGAGATCTGGAACCTCGTGTTCATGCAGTACGACCGCGACACGAACGGCAAGCTCGCGCCGCTTCCGGCGCCGTCGGTCGACACTGGCGCAGGACTGGAGCGCCTCAGCAGCGTTCTTCAGAAGGTCTCGACCGTTTACGACATCGACTCGTTCCAGACCATCATGAAAACGATCGCGGATCGCGGCGGCCGGCGATATGGCGGCGACATGGACGACGAGCTCGACACCGCGATGCGCGTGCTCTGCGACCATGCTCGCTCGTCCACGTTCCTCATCAGCGACGGAGTCATTCCGTCGAACGAAGGACGAGGATACGTGCTGCGGCGGATCATCCGACGCGCCATTCGCTTTGGCCGCAAGCTGCCGAATCCTGTTTTGCTTTCGCAGCTCGTCGACTCCGTTATCGCGTCAATGAGCAATGCATATCCGGAGCTTCGCCAGCGGCGTCAGGCGGTGCTCGCCACTCTCGGCGCGGAAGAGGAGCGCTTCTCACGCACGCTCACCACAGGCATGGAGCGAGTGGGTCAACTCCTTGACGAGATTCGCGCCCGTGGCGAACGCTCGATCTCCGGCGAAGAAGTCTTCCGCCTCTACGACACGTACGGAATTCCGATCGATCTCATCGCTGAGATGGCAGAAGAGGAGGGCGTGACGCTGGATCGCGAAGGGTTCGAAACGATGATGGCCGACGCGCGCGCGAAGGCGAAGGCCTCATCGAAGTTTCAGAGCTCAACCGATGCGGCGACGTTTGCTCACGTCGCCGGCAAAGTCGGCCCGATTGAGTTTGTCGGCTACGAGAAATTTGTCGACGTTCCTGCCAGCGTCAAAGCGATTCTCATCGACGGCAAGGAGCATGACGTGCTGCATCACGGAAGCGAAGGCGATGTGGTGATCACGCCGACGCCTTTTTACGCGGAGTCGGGCGGCCAGATCGGTGACGCCGGCACGCTGGAGTGGAGCGGCGGGCGGGCCACCGTTCTCGACACGCAAAAGCCGGTGGGAGAGCTGGTCGTCTCACGAGTCCGTGTCGACGAAGGACATCTGGCACACGGAACGACTGTGCGGGCGACCGTTCCAATGCCCACGCGCCTCGACACTACTGCGAATCACACGGCCACGCACCTGCTCCACAAGGCGTTGAAGGACGTTCTTGGCGAAACGGTGCAGCAGGCGGGATCGCTCGTCGCGCCCGATCGGCTGCGATTCGATTACACATACCACCAGCCGCTGACCGACGATCAGATCAAAGCGATCGAAGATCTGGTCAACGAGAAGATCCGCGAGAACGTCGAGGTCACCAAAACGATCTTGCCGATCGCCGACGCGAAGAAGAGCGGCGCGGTGGCGATGTTCGGCGAGAAGTACGGCGACCGCGTACGCATCGTCGCCGCCGGCGACTGGTCGCGCGAGTTCTGCGGCGGATGTCACGTCAATCGCACAGGCGACATCGGCGTGTTCAAGATCGTGTCGGATCGGTCGCTCGCGGCCGGAGTTCGCCGCATGGAGGCGCTCACCGGACGTGGTGCGCTCGAGTACTTCCAAAATCTCGACGAGTCCGCGCACGAGGTCCAGCAGCAGCTCAACATTCGTTTGGCCGAGCTGCCCGCGTATGTGCGCTCGCTTCAAGAACGGCAAAAGCAGTTGGAGCGCGAGGTCAAACAACTTCGAATGAAAGCGGCGGGCGCTACGCCGGCCGAAGACAAATCGGTTGATGTCAACGGCGTCAAGCTGATCGCTCGTCGCGCGGACGATATCTCCGGCGGCGATCTGCGCAATCTCGCCGACGAGCTGCGCTCCAAAATCAAGAGCGGTGTCGTCGTCCTCGGAAGTGCCACGGACGGCAAAGTCACCCTCCTGACCGCGGTGACCAAAGATCTCGTCGACCGTATCCCAGCGAATTCACTCATTCAGAAGCTCGCGCCGATTGTCGGCGGAAAGGGTGGAGGCAAGGCTGACCTCGCCCAGGCAGGCGGAAAAGATCCCGACAAGCTCGACGACGCCCTCGAAAGCGCGCCCGATGCGCTCCGCGAATTGCTCGCTGTGGTAGCGGGCTCTTAGCCCGCTGCCGGCTGAGAGCCGGCACCCACACATTTGAGATAAATATCGTATTTGTGTACTCTTAGGGCCGATTCCTCAACAACTTGGGAGGAGGGTGGAGAATATGATCACGCGGTCGGGTGCTCGGCTTTCGATTCTCGTTTTCATCGCGTTTACGCTCGCTTCTTCGGCGTTATTCGCACAAACGGTGACGGGTCCGCAAATCGTCACGATCAACGGCAACCCGCTGAAGATCAATATTGCCGCTGACGCGTCGTTCCAGGTTTTCAACGCGGCGGTTCCAGGCAATGGTCAGATCTTTCCGACCAGTTGCAACTACGGCGACATGGGCGTGTTCGCTGACATTGGCGGGACTCTCTTCGCACCCGCTTTCAGAACGCACACGTGCGGCACCGCGACCGGCGGTCTCGGCACAACGACGGCGTGGCACACCGTCGCGATCAGCCAGGTGCAAGGTGCCGGTGAAGGACCTTCGCCATATACGGTCGGGGTGACTGTTACTGCTCCCGGCACCGGCGTCTCGATGGTGATGACAGTCACCTACGTGAACGGCGACAACTTTTTCCGGATCCGCAAGCAGTTCACCAGCGCTGGTAACCGAGTCATGAAGGTGTTCCTCGGCGCCGACATCTATCTCGCCAGCTCCGACGCGGGCGTTTTCTTCTTTGAGCCCACTCTCCACGCTCCGGGCGGCGTCGACTGTCAGATTCCGCCGACCTATCACATTCTTCTGATCCCGACTCAGCCCGTTCAGGCGAACCACATCACTGACGGGACGTACAGCAACGTGTGGACGCAGATCGGAGCGCGGACTCTCAATGACAACACGACACCGGCATCGTGCGTCGACAACGGCGCCGCGCTCGAATGGGACAGCGTTCTCACGCAGGGCGTTACGAGTGCAACATTGCAGAGCGCAGTTTCTTTCGGCTCGATTCCGACGAACCTGGCGATCGCGCCGTTCTTCATCAGCGTCGAGCCGAACGCCGTGACGATGACGCCCGGACAGAGCGCGACATTCAAAGTCACCACCGCCCACAACACGGACACGGACTTCAATGCGCCCATCGAACTATCGGTCGAGGCTCCAGACGGAATGACTGCGACCTTTGATAATCCACACATTCCGGCACCCGGAGACGGCACTACGAAGATGACGTTGAACCTGTCGCCCGATATTTTCCCGGCGACGTATCGAGGCGTGACGGTGGTCGGGTCGGGTGGGGGAGCAACTGAAGGCGCAGCGATTACCGTGGATGTGATCTGCGATCCGCCGGTTCTGCTGACGATCAACAATCCGAGGAGCCAGAGTGTGAGGCTGGGATCGACGGTGACACTCAGCGTTTCGCCTGAGGCTCCGGGACCGTTCAAATATCAGTGGTATTCGGGGCATGCGGGATTCACGAGCACTCCGATTGCGAATGCGAATTCGGCGAGCTTCACCACGCCGCCGATCAACTCGACGCAGGAGTTCTGGGTTCGCATCAGCGATGCGTGCGGCACGATCGACAGCCAGACTGCGACCATCACGCCGACGCAGTAACACGTTAGGATAAAAGGCGCCAGGCCAAACCTGGCGCCTATGTCCACTCATCAATGGGGAACGCAGCCCGAGATGTTCGGGCCGCGGCACGAACACAGGCTGTCGATCATCCTGCGCGAGACGAAGCGGCTCGCGCCAGGTTCGCGCGTCCTGGACGCCGCGGTCGGACTCGGCCAGCTCGCAAAAAGACTGCAGGACAGCGGCCTTCGGCCGGTCGGCATTGACGCGTCATTCGAGGCGGTGCTCCACGTTCGCAGAACCACCTCGATTCCCGCCGTGCTCGGCGACCTGACGCGATTGCCGTTTTGCGACCGCGCGTTCGATGGCGTCACCACAGGCGAAACGCTGGAGCATCTCGACGACGATGCCGGCGCGGCTAGCGAAATCGGTCGCATTCTGAAATCGGACGGCGTGTGCGTGGCAACCGTGCCGGCGCTGCGCAGTCTTTGGTCGGCAAGCGACGACTACTACGAGCACCGCCGCCGTTACTCGCGAGAGGATCTCTCCGAGCTCTTTCGCCGCGCGGGTCTGTCGATCGAGAAAGCGCAGTATTGGGGTTTTCCGGTGGTGCTGGTGTATGACACGCTGTTCCTGCTGCCGATGAACAAGCGTCGTGCGCGGCGCAACGTCGACAGCGATACCACACTGCAATCGGTCGCCCGCGCCGGACGCTCCCGGGCGCTCGTCGGCGTGGTGCGCGCGGCCTTTGCAATTGACCGGCTGTTCAGATTTATCCCCTTCGGACCAGGACTTTTGCTGGTCGCCCGAAAGTTGAGTAAGGTTGCGACATGAAACGCGAAGCTGAACGCGAGAAAGCCGCCGTTCTGGCGCCGCCGAAAGAAGACGAGCAGCTCTCGCTCTTCTCGCCCGAGGCGCTCAAGGCGATTCGCCGAGACGAGGATCGGTGGCGTGCGGCGCTGTCGAAACGCGCTCCGTGGAAAAAGGACTTCACCACCGTCAGCAGTATGGAAGTGAATCCGTTATCCACTCCGGCGGATGTTGCTATACACGCGCGGAGTTCATCCGACAGGCTATCGCGGACGTCTGTGGACAATGCGCCAATTCGCCGGCTTCGGGACGGCGAAGCAAACAAACGAACGCTTTCATTACCTCCTCGAACACGGGCAGACGGGACTCTCGACCGCATTTCATCTGCCGACGCTCTATGGCTACGACTCCGATCATCACTACAGCGCGGGCGAAGTCGGCAAGTGCGGCGTCGCCGTCGATACGCTGGCGGACATGGAGACGATCTTCGACGGCATCAATCTCGAGGACGTGACTGTCTCAATGACCATCAACTCCACAGCGCCGATTCTTCTGGCGATGTACCTGGCAGTCGCGGAAAAACAGGGCGCCGACTGGAAGAAGATTTCCGGCACGCTGCAGAACGACATCCTCAAAGAGTACATCGCGCAGAAGGAGTACATCTTCCCGCCGCGCCCCTCGATGCGGCTGATCACCGACATCTTCAAGTTCTGCGCGGAGAGCGTGCCGAAGTACAACACGATCTCGATCAGCGGCTATCACATTCGCGAGGCCGGATCGACTGCGCTTCAGGAGCTGGCCTTCACTCTGCGCGACGGGGTGGAGTACGTCGACTACGGCCTCCGCGCCGGACTGGACGTCGATGATTTCGCTCCGCGTCTGTCGTTCTTCTTCAACTCCCACAACGATCTTTTCGAGGAAGTGGCCAAGTTCCGCGCCGCGCGACGGGTGTGGGCGAAAGTCATGCGCGATCGTTTCGGCGCCAAAGATCCCCGTTCGTGGATGCTGCGCTTCCACACCCAGACCGCAGGCTGCTCGCTCACCGCGCAGCAGCCGTACAACAACATCGTTCGAGTGGCGATCCAGGGGCTCGCCGCGGTGTTAGGCGGGACGCAATCGCTGCACACCAATTCGCTCGACGAGACGCTGGCGCTGCCGACTGAAGAAGCCGCGCGAATCGCGCTGCGAACACAGCAGATCATCGCTCACGAGTCGGGCGTGATCAACACCGTCGATCCACTCGGCGGCTCGTACTTCGTCGAAGAGCTGACGAATCGGATGGAGCAGGGTTGCTTCGAGTACTTCGACAAGATCGACCGCTTTGGCGGAATGATCGAGGCGATCGAAGCGGGCTTCCCGCAGCGCGAGATCTGGGACGCCGCATATCAGTACCAGCGCGCGATCGACTCCGGTGAGAAGCTCGTCGTTGGAATGAATGCTTTCCGCATGGAAGAAGAAGAGCCGTACGACGCGCTGTACATCGATGAATCGGTGACCGCCGATCAGCTCGCGTCACTCGATC
>QHVY01000026.1:0-3403 GCA_003223695.1 Acidobacteriota bacterium | reverse complement strand
GCGGCGGATCCAAACGCGAACACCATGCCGGCGATCGTCGATTGCGTGAGGGTGTACGCGACCGTCGGCGAGATTTCCGATGCGCTGCGCGCCGTCTTCGGCACGTATCAGGAGCCAGCGCTGTTTTGATCGCCCCTAGCGTTTCGCGTGTACACCGTCGTTCCACCCGTCGCGGAAGTCTCTGAATTGCTTCGCCGTATCGTTCCAGCGTATGAAGAACGAAATGACCACTGCGGCGGTCATGAAAATGATCATCATTCGTGTACGCGTTGTCTTCACGTCAGTCTCCTTTTTCCGGTTTCCATTTCGTCGCTTCCTTGCGAAGGCGCTCGAGGTCGTTCCAGTGATGTTCGAGCTGACTACGACCGTCGGAGGTCATCGAGATCGTTGTCTTGGGAATCTTTCCTTCGAAACCCTTCGCGATTGCGACCAGCCCCCCCTCCTCGAGCTTGGACAGGTGTCCTGACAGATTTCCTTTGCTGAGGCCCGTCAGGCGCTGAAGAAACAAAAAATCAGCGCTCTTGACTGCGGAGAGTGCGGTCAGAATCGCCAGTCGTGCCGGTTCGTGGACGAGTCGATCGAGGCCGGCGAGCCGTTCGAACGGTTGGTTACTCATCGTCGCCTTTGACTGCCGGGAACGAGCGGAGGAACGAGGAGTGATCGCGCATCCCCGCGATAAAGAGGCCCATGCCGAACAGAAATCCGTAGGTGCGAGCGACTTCAGCGTGCGATTCGCCAACAAGTGGCTCGAGCGAAACGAGGGCGAGGACGATTCCCGCCGCAAAGTAGTCGCCACGGATGCGCCGCGACGGCCACGCGGCGATGGTCAGCCATGCCGCGATGACCAATCCACTGACGAATATCGGCGGATGGACAACGACATCGATCAAACCGGCGATCATGAAAGCGGCGACCACCATCGAGCTTTGAGCAGCAATCGAGATTCCCTGGTACGGGATCTCCTCGACTCTGCCGAACCGGTGTTCGTAATAGCGGCCAAGCAACCAGTAGCCGGCGAAGCCGATCGCCAGCGCGGCGAATTGCGTGTCGACGCCGAAGATCGAGGTCGGAATCGGACGCGGCCACGCGAGGGCCATCATTGCTATACCCATCGGGACGATGCGCAGTCCCTGCCGGTCGGAGTAGTTTGCGGCGAGATCGTGGATGTGTTGGAGGGGGAGAATATCGGTGGCGCTCATGTACAGACTAGTTTATAATGCAAACTAGTCTGTGTCAAGAGCGCAGCGATCATCACGAACCGGCGCTGTTCTGATCGAGCAGTTTGCGGATCGCCTCGCGCACCTCGTCCATCCTCACCGTGTGGTCCGCCTGCTTCCAGACAATCTCCCCCTTCGCATTGCGGATGATGAGGCCGTGCGTTTGGAATCCTGCCTCTTTGATCACCCTCTGCGAGCGGGACTTTTTCGCGTTCAAGTTCTTAGTTTTCACATCGCCGGGGAATTCTTTTTCCAGACCGCTCACGGCGGTTTTCACTTTCGCGCAGATCGATCAGCCGGGCAGGTAGTAATAGATGACCGTCAGTTTGGGTGTGGCTGACGCCTGAAGGGCGACAGTCAGAAGCGACATCAGCAGCATCGTCATGCATAATCGAGTCGTGCGCATTCTGTTCATCATCGGCGTCATTCTACTCGTCGTCGGGATCGCTTCACTCTTCGTGCCGATTCCTGTGCACGAAAGGCACGGATTCAAAGCCGGTCCGCTCGCGGTCGGCGTTGAAACCGTCGAACACGAGAAGGTGCATCCGGCGATCACTGCCGTGCTCATCGCTGGCGGCGTCGCGCTGATGATCGCTCACTACAGAGATCACAGAGATTCTCTGTGTCTCTGTGGTGAAGATTTCTCTCCGCCCTTGTGCTGATCGTGTGCGATAATCCCCGCTCACATGATCAGCGCCTCTCTCCGATTCTTCGCGTTTTTTAGCGCCGGCAGAGCGGGCTCTGTGACCGTGTAGATAACGATCGCAAAGAAAACGAGGCCCGCTCCTGAAAAGGCAGCGGGCCTTTTTGTTTTCAGGAGGAAAACGATGAAGGTCGCGTATCAGGGTGAAGCAGGCGCATTCAGTGAAACCGCCGCCCGCCGTCTCCTCGGGCCGGAGATGACCGGCGTGCCGTGCCATTCGTTCGACGAGATGTTCGCCGCGGTCGGAGCGGGGGAGGCGGACTGTTGCATCGCGCCGATCGAGAACAGTCTCGCGGGGTCGATTCACCGCAATTACGATCTGCTGCTCGATTCCGATCTGACGATCAGCGGCGAGACGAGCATGCGCATCGTGCACAATCTGATCGCGCCGCCCGATGTCGCTCTCGATCACGTCCGGCGCGTGTATTCGCATCCGGTCGCGATTGCCCAGTGCACACGATTTTTTGCCAAGAACCCGCACATCGAAGCGATGCCCGTACACGACACCGCCGGCGGCGTGCGCCTGATCATGGAGCGTGGCCGCAAAGACGAAGCAGGCATCGCTTCGGCGGCCGCTGCCGAAATCTACGGCGGGCGCGTCCTTCTCGAAAATATCGAAGACAACGCGCAGAACTTCACGCGATTTTTTCTCCTCACACCGCCCGAACGCGCCCAAGACGTCGTGCCGCGCGAGACGACTCGCAGGTGGAAGACGTCGATCATCTTTCGCGTGGCGAACAAACCTGGCGCGCTGTTTCGCGCGCTCGGCGCATTCGCCATTTTCGAGATCGACTTGTCGAAGATCGAGTCGCGGCCGATCGAAGGGCGGCCGTGGGAGTATGCGTTCTATCTCGATTTCATTGGCAAGCTCGACGACGCCAATGTCGTACGCGCGCTCGACAATCTGCGCGAACTCGCCGAGATGCTTCGTGTCCTCGGCTCCTATCCAACGCGCTGGTGAAGGAACAGCCGCCTTAACCTAGCCACTCGTTAGGTATCTGGACAAACGAGCGATCGAGATCTCGGACTGAAGAACAGCCGAGCAATCTCATCGTGCGGATGATTCCGGTGCGGAGGATGTCGATCGCGCGGGCGACGCCGCTGGCGCCCGCTGCGCCGAGGCCATAGGCATAGGCGCGGCCAATGAGCACCGCGCGAGCACCGACGCAGACAGCTTTCACCACATCGCTTCCTTTTCGAATGCCTCCATCGAGCAGCACTTCGACTTGACCGTTGACCGCCGCGATCACTTCCGGCAGCACCCGCAGGGTTGGTGCGACGCCGTCGAGCTGTCGCCCACCATGATTCGAAACGACGACTGCGGAAGCGCCATTGTCGATTGCCTGGCGAGCATCATCCGCTGTGTGTACGCCCTTCACAATGATCGGACCCTGCCAGATCTCGCGGATCCATTTGAAGTCGCTCCACGACACCATTGACTGCTCGAGTGCCGCGCCGACATCGGCGTAAGGCATCGGTCCGT
>QHVY01000477.1 GCA_003223695.1 Acidobacteriota bacterium | reverse complement strand
GCGCTCTCCACGGTGCCGGTGCGTACCGACAACGGCGTCGCTCCACGCCACGCGGTCCTGCGGGTTTATGCGGTTTGGAATGGACACGGATATGCCGTCCTGCCGGGCGGCCTTACACGCGTCTCAACTCAGGCATCATCGCTGGTCGTCTCCATGCACCTCGGCGGCGGAAGCAAAGACACATGGGTGCTTGGCGCCACGGAAGAGTCCGTTTCCGCGCGGAGGCAGTCGTCTCAGCAGATCGCCGTGGTGACAAGCGGTGAGGATTTGCCGAGCAGAGTGGCCGACAATCTTTTCTGGCTCGGCCGTTACGCCGAACGAGTCGAAGCCCGCGTGCGCCTTGTGCGCGCGCTCTGGCCGGCGCTTTCCAGCGAAGAGGATTTTGGCGGCGCGGTTTCGCTCGATGCCGCCATTCGAGTGCTCGCGGGCCTGGGGTACCTGCCGGATGGAACGGCATCGGCGTCGGTCGGAGAGCAACTCAGATCGGTACAGCACATCCTGACGGAGATGGTCTACGACCCTTCCGAGACATCGAGTCTCCGCTGGAATCTGAAAGAACTCAGACGAGTCGCATGGCAGTTGAAGCAATGGTTGTCGCCGGATACCCGCCGGCCGCTGCCGCGCAGCGTTACCTCGCGGGACTGGACCTGCTCGACAACGTGGTTCTCACCCTTTCCGCGTTTTCAGGATTGCTCATGGAGAATACGACTCGCGGTTTTGGCTGGCGATTTCTCGAGATCGGACGGCGGATGGAACGGGCTCTTCACGCGGCTGAATTGCTGCGATGTGCCCTGGGATCGGCAGCTGCGGAGTTGGAGCCCTGTCTTCGAGTCCTGCTTCAAATTGCGGACAGCAGCATCACGTATCGCTCGCGATATCCGACCGCGCTGCATCCGGACTCCGTGCTGGAGCTTCTGGTCGCCGATGAATCCAACCCGCGTTCCATGGGATTTCAACTGGCCACTCTTCTTCATCAGATCAACCGGCTTCAGGAAAAGGAGGAAGGGGCTTCGGAATCATTCGAGCGCGGTCTCGCGCTGAAGGCTGTCGGTTTGATCCGGTCGAGCGTGATGGCCGACCTCTCGCGGCGCGATGACGAAGGACGTTTTCCAGCACTCGAGGAACTTGCCGGCCAATTGAAATCGACGTTGTGGGAACTGTCGGATGGTCTGACCGTGCGATATTTCACGAACCTGATCGCCTGCCGGTTCACAACGTCGTCATAAGAAGTGATGCTCTTTCAAGTCACGCACACCACAAGCTACCTGTACCAGGCTCCGGTGACGTATTGCCTCAACGAGATCCGCCTGACGCCGAGGCACCTTGCAGGACAGGATGTCCGTAAGGCCGACATCCGCGTTCACCCCGAACCTGCTTTCATGCATCGAAGGATGGATTACTTCGGCAACGAGGTCACTTCTTTTGAAGTCCTTGAGAAGCACGGCGACCTCGAGATATCGGCGGAGAGTCTGGTCTCTGTGGCTCCGCCACCGCTCGAACCGGCGCCGTCCGTTTCCTGGGACGACGCTCGCCGGCTGATCGAAAGGCAAGCCGATGCCGCCTGCATCAAGGCCTCGGAGTTCATCTACGGTTCGCCGTACGTTCCCGGCGATCCGCAGCTCAACGAATACGCGCGGCCGACATTCGTGCCGGGACGGCCCTTGCTCGAAGCGGTTCGAGATCTCACGCATCGTATTCACACCGATTTCAAGTATCGTCCGCAGTCCACGTCGATCGACGTGCCTCTCACCGATGTCCTGCGCAATCGGCGCGGCGTTTGCCAGGATTTTGCGCACGTGATGATCGGCGCGCTGCGGTCACAGCGCCTTGCAGCGCGATACGTCAGCGGTTATGTGCGCCCCGGGCCAAACGTGCAGGGCGCTCAGGCCTCGCACGCATGGGTCTCCGTTTTCATTCCCGGAAGCGGCCCAGGAAGCGGCCCTGGCAGCAGTTGGATGAGCTTCGATCCGACCAATGATTTGATCGTTTCCGACAGCCATGTGACGCTGGCGTGGGGACGAGACTACGGCGACGTCACTCCCGTCAAAGGCATCAGTCTCGGCGGCGGCGGCCAAAGCGTGAAGGTTGAGGTGTACCTGAAACCGGTCGTTTGAAAAAATTCTTGACGCGAGGCCTGTCTTAGTACTAATTAATTAGTACTAAGGTTTGGGTGAGGTGCCGTCGATGAATCTGACGTTGCTATCGGAGATCAAACACCAGTCGCGTCTGCCACGGCTGCTGTCGGTTTTATTGCATGTAACGATAATCACCCTCGCATTGATCTCCGGACCAATCTCCCCGCGGCATCTCCCGGGAGGTTTGGTCAATCTCGCCCTCTATGCGCCGGCTCGGTTAATTCTTCCACCGGATGCAATGGGTGGCGGAGGCGGTGGAGGTCGACACGCATTAACGCCTGCATCGTTGGGGAAACTGCCAAGAGCCGCAGACAAACAATTGTTGCCGCCGGATCCGGGACCATCAAAGGCGGTTGATCCTGCATTGATTGTCGAGCCGTCGATCGTCGC
>QHVY01000025.1 GCA_003223695.1 Acidobacteriota bacterium | reverse complement strand
AATCGCGAGAAGCAGGAATGGAGAATGGATGAACATCCCCTGCATTCTTCCGAAGGTGAGTCCCCAAATCGCGTCGAGTCTCGGGATTCCGATTCCGAAAAGACCGCCCGCCCGGTTCGTTTGGTCCAGCGGATTGACTTCGTGATGGTAGGCAAAATCGAGAGGGCCACCGAAGCAGTGTGCGTTGACGAAAAGCTGGACTGAAGCGATCGCCGCACAAAAAATCGCGAACAGAATGAATTTCTTAATCGACCTCGTTCGCACGGCGAGCAGAATCAAGAGTCCGATCGCGGCGATGCCGCTCGTGAAGTCGATGAGAATCGCCGCGCCGGCGAGCAAACCGGCGAGTGCGGCGCGCGCGTTGGTCAATTCGTTTCGTCCGACCAGGGCGGCCGCAGTACAGATGAGAATCGTCATCGGAAGATGCCCGGTGAGGCCGAGCGCCTGCGGAAAGATCACGGATCCCAAATAGAGTCCGACCACCGTCACAACGGCGACTGCGGTTCTGGACCTTTTGAGAAGGACCCAGAGCACGATCAGCGCAGGAATGGTGACGGTGAAGAAGCGCGCCACGAACAGCGTCGTCAGTATTGAGGCGTTCGGTGCGATCAGTCGCAGAAGCGCGATCGCCGGCACAGCGGCGAGCGACATGCCGATCGCTTTGTCGCTGTAGAAGTGGCCATTGAAGGATGCGACATCGCTGACCTGATCGAGGGAGAGATTTCGCAAATACGGATCGATGCGAAAGGATTCGTGTTCGAGGATAGCCCGCGACAACCAGAGCCGGGAGTATTCGTTCGGCGACATGAATCGCGGGTAGATGTTGGGAAGCGCGAGATAGATGATGGCGATCGCGCAGAACGTTGCGACGCGACGAAACGACACCTAGCTTTCGTCCTCGTCGGTCTTCATCGTCTTCGCCCGCTCGTGAAATTCGACAACGATGTCGCGCACGCGTTTGGGATCATCGACGATGCGAATGCTGTCGACATCTTCCTGCTTGATGTTGTTCGCTGCGAGAACCTGTTCGCGCAGCCAGTCGATGAGGCCGCCCCAATAGTCTTTGCCGAAGAGGATCACCGGGAAATTCGTGATTTTCTTCGTCTGGATCAGCGTCAGCGCGCCCATCAGCTCGTCGAGCGTGCCGAAGCCGCCAGGAAATGTGATGAATGCCTCGGAGTACTTCACGAACATCATCTTGCGGACGAAAAAGTAGCGGAAGGTCATCTCGCGATCGACGTACTTGTTGATCTTCTGCTCGAACGGCAGCTCGATGTTGCAGCCGATGGAGAGCACGCCGGCCAGACGCGCTCCCTTGTTGGCGGCCTCCATGATTCCCGGTCCGCCGCCGGTGATGATCGCGAAGCCTGCTTTGCCGATCAGCTCGGCCGTGCGCACCGCTGCGTCGTAGTACTTGTTCGAGAGTTTCGTCCGCGCCGACCCGAAGATCGAGACTGCGGGATAAACGTCCGCGAGGTGTTCGAATCCGGCTACGAATTCACTGGTGATGCGCAGGACCCGCCACGACTCACTCTGCAGGCGGGCGGCGGGCGCCGGATGATCGAGAAGCTTGCGATCCTCCAGCGCCTCTCGCGGTTTTGGTGGGATGTGAATCTCTTGTTTACGTTGCTGCTTGCGCTCCATCCGCGAAGTCTACATGGTTGATATCACCACAGAGAGGACGGAGAGGACGAGGATCTCCGTCTCCTCCGTTCTCTCTGTGGTGATAGCTCTCGACGAGCGACGGCGCCTCTATCGCTGCAACCCGATCGTGGTCTTGCGGAACAGCTTGTCGCCCGGCAGATCGCGCTGCCATGCCGTCACGCTGATTTGTCCGGTCTCGCTCAGCGTACCGAACGCAGTCCGCACATGGAAGCGGATGTGCGAGTCTTCTCCAGGATTCAAACTGCCGACAGTGAAGTGATAGGTCGCCGATCCGGGATCGTGCGAGATCGTGATTCCGCGATCATTCGTCTGATCGAGAACGATCAACTGCGGAGGCAGCTCGACGTCCGCGAGAATATCGGAGACATTGTTGACGCCGCGATTGCTCAACACCACATCGACGTTCCCGTCTGCCCCCTCGGCCAGGGTGGTCGGCGCGTAGATGTTGATCTTGAACAGTTGTCCTCTCGACGTCATGGCCATGCCGGATGACTTGCATGACGTCATGAGGCCGGCAACCATCAACGCCATTACTGCAAGAATCAGAATACGATTGCGTTTCATGATTGGTGTCCTCCAGAGTAATGATTGGGTGCAAATGGCGGTCCGATCTCTCTTAAACTCACCGCGATGACCTATTTCCTCGGAGTCGACGGAGGCGCCTCCAAAACGGCAGCGCTCGTCACCGACGATCAGGGGAAATCGCTCGGCGACGGTGCGCGCAACATCGAACGCGCGGTCAACAAAGCGCTCGTCAATGCAGACGTCGCCAGCCGCGAAATCGTTTGGGCGTACTGCGGCATCGCCGGCGCCGATCATCCTGCGCATCGTCAGGAGATTGTCGACTCGCTGAACATTTTCTTCCCGCGCGGCAACTTCACCGTCGACAACGATGCGCGCATCGCACTGACGGGCGCGATCGGCTTCGGCGCCGGCGCCGTCGTGATCGCGGGGACAGGGTCGGTTGCATTCGGGCGCAACGAAGCGGGCGAGGAAGCACGGGCGGGCGGTTGGGGGCCGACGCTCGGCGACGAAGGAAGCGCGTATGGAATCGCGCGCGCCGGATTGTCTGCGGTGTTGCGCGCATACGACGGGCGCGGGCCGTCAACGAAGATGCTCGACATCCTGAGCCGCGATTACGAGCTCGCCGCGTCAGAGATCCCCCGTTTTGTTTACGCAACGACAACGCATGCCGATGACATCGCGCGCTACAGCAAGCTCGTCATCGAGGCGGCCGAGGCGGAAGATCAGGTGGCGAGCGCGATTTTGAAGGATGCCGGACGGGAGCTCGGCGCGTGCGTTGTCGCTGTCGCGCAGCGATTGAAAATGGTCGATCGCGAGATTCCCGTCGCTTATGTCGGCGGCGCGTTCAACGCCGGCGAGCTGCTGCTCGCGCCAATGCGGGAGACGATCATCGCCAGAGCGCCGCGGGCGAAAGTCGGACCCTCGCAGCGGAATCCAGTCGAAGGTGCAGCGATGATGGCCATTCGCGCCGCCGCCGCCCCCCGCCCGAGCCGAAGTCGAGCATAACCGCAATGTAACACAACATTTGCAGCCGACAAGTTGTAAAAGCGGAAGTATCTCCTGCGACCAAAGGAGGAGATATGAAGCGACGCGCTCTGTTCGTCAGCTTTGCAATTGCTCTGCTCTCAACCGCAAACATTTTTGCGCAAACATTAGGCGCGGTGCTCACGGCGGCGCAGGAAGTTCCGCCGTGTGCCGGGACCGGAACCGGGAACGCGACTGTTACGTTCGACTCCACACGACAAAACATCACAGTCACGATCACCGTCGCGAACCTCGGTAGTCCGATCACCATTTTTCACATTCACGAAGGCCCCGCGGGCGTAGCGGGGAACGTAGTGGTCAATCTCGTCGGTCTCGGCGGGCAGTTCGTCAACGGCACGATGACCGGAACCTTCCCGATTGACTCTGCCGTTGCTCAGAGGATGCTGCAGAACCCCAGCAACTTCTATGTGAACGTGCACACAAATCAGTGTCCCGGCGGAGCCGCGCGTGGCCAGCTCTCGTTCGTCAGCGGCGGCACCACGATGTACGCCGCGGAGCTGCGTGGCGCAAATGAGGTGCCGCCAACCGGCAGCAGTGCATTCGGAGGCGCACTCGTAACTTTTGATTTCAACAACAACACGATTGCCTGGGAGGTGAACAGCAGCGGAGTGGCCAGTCCGACTCTGTCGCATATTCATCGCGGCGCGGCCGGCGTCGCCGGACCGGTGATCATCAATTTTGCGACGTCGCCCGACCAGATCGTCGGCGGACACACCAAAGGCTTCGCTGCGATCGCCGACCGGCAGACAGGAGCGCTGATTGCCAGCGATCTTACGAATCTGGCGAGTGCATCGACCGCCATCGGCTATTACGTGAATCTGCACTCGACGGCATTTCCGGCCGGCGAAATTCGCGGGCAGCTCGTGCCCGCGCAGGAGGTGGACATTCCGGTCGCCGGTCACGTGACGAATGGCATCGGTCAAACATTCATCAGCGATGTACGAATTTTCAATCCAGCATTCACCGCACCGACGGTCGCCCTCGTCGAATTTTTCCAGGCAGGCACGAGTGCAAACACGACTGCGACGAATTCACTCGTGGTGAATCTTCCAGCGCGCGGAACGGCTGTTCTCAATGACATCGCCGGAACAACTGGTTTGAGCATCACCGGTGTGGGCGCGATTCGCATTACGAGCGCGGCGAATGTCGTCGCCACGTCGCGGATTTATATCAACACGCCGAACGGCAGCTTCGGACAGTTCGTGCCGGCATTTGCGCGCAGCGAGGCACTGCGCCGAGGCGCCATTCCGCAAGTGTCCAACACGGTGGCTGCTATATCGGGATTCCGATCGAATGTTGGATTCTTCAATCCGAATCAGACTGCGGTCACGGTGCGCCTCGAGGCGCGCGATGCCGCCGGCAATGTGATCGGCTCGAATGTGCTCACACTGCAGCCGCTTTCGCAGCAGCAGAACTCGATCGGCACCTATTTTCCCGGCGTCAACGTTTCGAACACAGAGAACCTGACGCTCAGCTTTGACGCGAGCGCCGGAATCTTCGCCTATGCGTCCGAAATCGATAACACTTCCGGCGATACGTTTCTGATTCCTGCCCAGCCCGACACCGGCGTGGCGACGTCGCAGTAGGTGTAACGTAGGGGCCGGCTCTCAGCCGGCCCCGAACCGGCTGAGAGCCGGTTCTACGTGTTAAAACCGGAACGCCAGTCCCGCCGAGAAGATCGCCGGATTGATCTTGAACTTCGCCACAGTGTTTCCGCCTTGCGTGTAGACGGCTGTCGTCGAGGCGCGCAGGGGGACGTACTTGCCGTCGGCGACCAGCGCGAAGCTGCGACTCAAACCGAACTGGATGCCGGCGTTCGCGACGAAGCCGACATCTTTTTTGAAATTGATGTTGCTGACGCCGAGTGATGCCGGTCCGCTGATGTTGTCGAACAAAACGTACGATGCTCCGCCGCCGATGTACGGATCGAAGAATGCCTTCGGGCCGAAGTGAAACTGGAGGATCGCCGTGAGCGGCGTCATGCGCAGGCTGGGCCCGCTGACGATCGTGCCGTTCGCCGTGGTCACGAATCGCGATGACGGCCGGACCTCGACAGCCGAGAAGTCGGTGGAGATGTTGCCACTCCAGAAAATGTTCGCCCCGGCACCGTAGCCCATCTTGTTGTGCAGGCTGATTCCGAAGGGCTGATTCGGCGAAGTGGAGTTGAACGCCGTACTGCTGTTGGTGTTCACCCAGCTGGCCCACCCCTCCAGCTCGAACGGACCTGCTGCGAACGCAGGAGCTGCGACGACAACGAAGATGGCAAGAAGAAGTCCGATACGTTTCATGAAAAAACCTCCGATGAGATTTGCAGCAATAGCAAAACGTCGCCCAGTTACACTGCTGACGTGCTCGCGTTTGCAAAACGTCACTGGCTGACGTTCGCCGCGGGAGTGCTCGCGGCCGCTTTCGTCGCCAGCGGCCGAGTCAGTCCGGGCGCGATCGCGCGCGCTATCGACGTCGATCTATTGCTCGTGCTCTTCGCGCTACTCACGGCGATCGAGATTCTGCGCGGATCCGGGTATGTCGATCTTGCAGTCGCGAAAACGCTGGCGCAGTTTCACTCCACGCGCGGTCTGGCGCTCGTTCTGGTGTTGCTCAGTGGAGTGCTGGCGTCGCTGATTACGAACGATGTTGCGCTGTTCATCGTCATTCCATTCACGATCGTCGCCGGGACCTTCGCCGATTTCGATGTCGAACATGCCGCCATCCTCGAGATCGTGGCGTGCAATCTGATCGGCTGCCTGACGCCGCTCGGAAACCCGCAGAATCTTTTCATCTTTCATCGCTCTGGATGGCGGGCCGAGCACTTCATCGCGGTGATGACACCGTTCGTGATCTGGAGCATCGCCGGACTTCTCGCCGCTCTCTTTCTCCTCGGACGCTCTCGACCGTTGCGGACGATCGAGGTCGACCCCCCTCCGCGCAAGATTGCAACAGCGGCCGGAGGAGCGATTTGTTTCGTTCTCGTGCTTTTGGAAATCGCGCGCGTCGTCAATGCCTGGCCGGCGGCGATTGCAGCGCTGATCGCGGGCGCGATTTTTCTGCGCACGCGCCTCTTCGCGATCGACTATTCGATTGTGCCGCTGTTTTTCTTCGCTTTCATCGTGGTCGAGGGGATGCGGACGATGAACATTCAGCGCGTCGGCTCGAATCTCTATGTCACCTCGATCGCGCTGTCGCAAGTGATCTCGAATGTGCCGGCAGCGATTCTTCTCTCTCCGGTCGCAAGCGGCCGATGGCGCGAACTGCTTTACGGCGTGAACACCGGCGGATGCGGCACCATCATCGCCTCGCTCGCCAACCTCCTCGGATGGCGCATCTACGTGCGGGGATGGAATCGCGATCCGCGCTTCTTCTGGCGCCTAACACTGCTCAACTTCGCATTTCTGGCGTGGGCGGGGATAGGCGGCGTTGTCGTCAGTGCAAACTTCGATCGCGAACGGCGCGAAATTCATCGCCCGGTTTCCAATTCGGCAACGTTGCAGCGTTCGCCGCGTCCCACCCGAGCCAGTATCCAAGCTGCGCCATCTGCACTCCTTCCGACCAATCCCAGTTCGGATTGAACTCGTCGCTCGGCTGGTGGTAGCGGTGTTCGCGGTAATCGGCCGACATCTGATCGCCCCACGCTTTTCCTTTGCCTACGACGTCGTGACCGGGCTCGACGGAAAACGCGGGAATCCCCACTTTGCCGAGAGAAAAGTGATCAGAGCGATAGTAATGACCTTGCTCCGGCTCAGGATCAGGAACAATTGTTAGATCCATTTGTCGTGTAACATTTTCTGCGCTTGGATAAAACGTCGTGCGTTCGGCGCCGTTCAGCACGACGTCGCGCACGCGCCCTAACTCCGGAATCGCGTCGTAGTTCAAATTCAGGGCGATGCGTCCGGCGGGAATCGGTGGATGCTGTCCGAGATATGCGGAGCCGAGGAGTCCCTGCTCCTCGGCGGCAACGGAGGCGAAGTACACCGATCGTTTTGGCGCCGGTTTCGTGTTCGCCCACACGCGCGCCATTTCCAGCAGGATCGCGCAGCCGGATGCGTTGTCGATCGCACCGTTGTAGATCGCATCTCCTCGTTCATCCGGCCGGCCGATGCCGAGGTGATCGTGGTGCGCGGTGTAAATGATGCCCTCGTCGCGAAGCTTCGGATCGCTGCCGGTGAGTTTCGCGATGACGTTCGCCGTGTCGAACGGGCGAATCGTGCTGGCGATTGTGCCGGTGAGTTTGTATCCGAGCGAGACGGGTTTGAAATCGCGAGACGCGGCGGCTTGCGTGAGCGCGTTGAGTTCGTATCCGGCAGCCTTGAAGAGATCGGCAGCAGTTTTCTCCGTAATCCATGATGCGATGTGCAAAGCGGGCTGACCCGGAGTTAGTCGCACGTACGATGTTTCGCCGCCCCACGAATTGCGCACCACGGACCACGGATAACCGGCCGCTTCATTCGTGTGAATCAGGATGACGCTGTCAGCGCCTTTCGCCGCGCCGATCTCGTACTTGTAGGTCCACCGTCCGTAATATGTGCGCGTCTTTCCTTTGAAGAGATCCGGTTCCTGCGCGTTCGCCGGCGGATCATCGACGAGCATCACCAGCGTCTTGCCGTGCGCATCGAGACCTTTGTAGTCATCCCATCGATACTCCGGCGCGACGACACCGTGACCGACGAAGACCACGTCGGAGTTGATCGTGCTCGATGGCGACTGCGACTGATCGGTGGCAACAAAATGGTCACGATGTTTCAACGGCCCAATCGCCGTCGCGCCTTCTTTCGTAAACGAGAGGCTCGTCTTCGTCGCGTCCATGGTGATGCCGAGGAGCGGGACGCGTTGGTAGTAGGTGCCGTTGTCGCCGGCGGGCTCGAGGCCGTACGACTCGAATTGCGCCGCGATGTACTGCATCGCGAGATCGTCACCTCGCGTGCCTGGGCCGCGACCTTCGAGCAGATCGCTGGCGAGGAATTTGTCGTGCGCGCGCATCGCATCCGCGCGGAACGTCTTCAATGCGGGCGGAATCGGTGCGGCAGCGGCGATGAAGATCAGAGCGAGCAGCGGCAAACGTCTCATGAAAGCTCCTTTCGGTTAGGCGGGAGAATACGTGACGAACGTGAGACAGCGCACATTCTGCGACAGAAATTGCAAAATCGAGGGTAGGGACTTGTTTACGGAAATCACTCCTAGACAGGTGCGATACAAAGAAGCGGAATACACGGACGAACTCGCAGAGGCCATCGAAAGTGTTGCTTTTCTCGACGAGCCGATTTTCGAGGAACAACAGCCCCTGCAGCTTCAGGTTGTCGATAAACTCGCGGACATGCTCTTCGCCAGCGACATGCTGCTGGACATGCTGCGAGACGAGCGGAACCGCGTCCCGCCTCATCTTTTGGCCGTTCAACCACAAGTTCAGCGCCTCTACGATGAGATCAACGACCTGATGAAAAATCTGACCGACTAGGCAGGTCGCGCAAACCCGGCCGACCACTTTTCGTAGAAGCCCGGCGCATTCTGATTCAGATACTCGATGAATCCGAATGCCACTTCTTCGATCTGTTTGTAACGCAGCGCGTCGTTGTTGAACGCGCGAAGCTCAGGGACCATTCGCCGGATTTTTTCCCAGACGAGTAGCAGCTCCATGTTGTTGGCGCGGTAAAAAAGTTCTCGATTGAGAACGCCGTGCACCACGAACGACGCTGCCATTTCCCAATACGTCGTTACCATGCGGAAGTACGCGTTCTCATCGCTGCCCGCCGGACAGGTTTTCAGAAATTCTTCGCGCGACTTCAGCGCCGGCATTGACCCAAACCACTTGCGCGCCGCGCGCAACTTCTCTTCACGCCGCAGGTCGTAGAGCTTCAGGATCAGATTGGCGTCGTCGTAAGTCGGTTGTGCCTTCATCGTGCTCTGTGTCCTCTGTGCTCTCTGTGGTGAATCTACTTCAAAAAATCACCACAGAGATCACAGAGATCACAGAGAAGTTCACCTGCCTTCATCGTGCTCTGTGTCCTCTGTGCTCTCTGTGGTGAATCTACTTCAAAAAATCACCACAGAGATCACAGAGATCACAGAGAAGTTCACCTGCGATATCGCCGTCGAGGCAGCCGCGCCGGGACGAGCTCGATGCCCTCCTCTCCGCGCCGTCCGGCGTGACCGCGCCGCGCCTTCTCCAGCGTCATCAAAAATCCGAGCGCCGGATCTTTGAACTGCAGATGCCGCAGCACCTTCCAGTGCCGGTGCACGTACATCTGCAGAAAATCGACGACGTGACCGAGGCTGATGATGCGGCACGGAGGAACCGGGGCGCCGGGAGGGAACGCGCCGAAGGCAATCATGCGCAGGGAAACGCCGCTCGGCAATCGCGTGTCGCCGCGTGCGAGCAACTCGTGCACGATGCGATCGGGATCCGCGCTCGCGTCGCCCAGCCTGTTGATCACCACCTTGAGCACTTGCGGATCGCGCGTGCCCGTGTTGATGCCCACCCGCCCTTCTTTCACTTCACCG
>QHVY01000472.1:1747-3380 GCA_003223695.1 Acidobacteriota bacterium | reverse complement strand
CGCGAGTGGTTCGAGTCTGCCCTTCCCGGACGGCTACTTCGATGTGGTGATCAGTTCCGGCGTGATCGAACACATCGGCGTCGAAGAGAACGCGATCCCGCGCTACAGCGTTAGGCTGCGGAGCGATCGCGACGAGCAGAGGATGGCGTTTCTGCGCGAGCTCAAGCGCGTCACGGTTCCGGAGGGACTCATTTTTCTCGATTTTCCGAACGGCGCGTTCCCGATTGATTTCTGGCACGGCGGCTCGCCCGGTTCGCCCCGTTTTCATTCCACGCGCGAAGGTTTTTTGCCGACCTTTGCGGAGCTGCGCTCACTGATCGGCATGGCCATGCCCGGCGCAATCGTCGCTGCGCACAGTCCTCGCGGACGTTTGCAATTTCGTCAGGCGTCGCGGCACTGGTACGGCCGCGCATTGCGCTTGCCGGTCGCGCTCTTTTTCCGAGCGATGAACGAACGAATCGCTCGCAGCGCGATCAACCCTTTTCTCGTTGTAAGCGTGTCGAATCTCACGGCGCCGCTTTCCAAGAGCGACGATAATGGGACATGCTCCGGCGAGTCGCGTTTGCTCTAGCTCTGTTCGCAGCGTCGACTTCAGGATTCGCCGGTCCTACGCAGGGCGGCGCGATCCCGGTTCCGCTTCCGCTATTCCCGATGAACAACTGGTGGAACACGGACATCACCTCGGCGCCGGTTGATTCGAACTCCGCAAATTTCATCTCGTTCATTGGCACATCAGTGCCACTCCATCCCGATTGGGGAGGCGACAACGGGAACGGCACTCTCTACGGGTTTCCGTACATCATCGTCGACGCTTCGCAGCCCAAGAAAACTGTGACGTTCGATACTCCGGATGAGAGCGACGGCGTCGGCATGCCGTTCTATCCGATTCCGGATGAAGCGATCACGCAGTACGGCTGGATCGAGGGCGGACGCGCCGGAAATGTACCGCCGGACGGTGACCGGCACATTTTGATCGTCGAAAAGACCAACAACACTCTGTACGAGCTGTACCACGTGTTCTACAACGGCACGAACTGGACTGCGGGTTCGGGCGCATTCTTCGAGATGAAAACCAATAACCGCCGGCCGGAAGGCTGGACCTCGGCCGATGCCGCCGGGTTGGCGATGCTTCCCGGCCTGGTTCGATACGACGAAGTGTACGGGCCGAACGAGATCGGCCACGCGCTGCGCGTCACGGTTCGCGACACGAACGGCTACGTCTATCCCGCGTCACACGTTGCTGGATCGAACGCCAGCGCTCTGCCGATGGGCGCGCGTCTGCGACTCAAGTCCACGACGAACATCTCCGGTTTTTCCGCCGACGTGCAGAAGATTTTCCGCGCCTTCATGAAATACGGATTGATCGTGGCCGACAACGGCTCGGATATGTACATCAGCGGCTCGTACGACAATCGCTGGAACATGGACGCGCTCAACAATGCGTTCGGCATGCTGCACGCGAGCGATTTCGAAGTGGTACAGCGCGGCTGGCAGCCGACGGTGTCCTTCATTCTCACGCTTCCGCAGGTGATGGGCTCTGGCGATCTGGCCAGCGCGACACTGACCGCATACGACTCGAGCTACAACGTTGCCACTGGATATCGCGGAACGGTGCACTTCACCTGCACGGACG
>QHVY01000472.1:0-1638 GCA_003223695.1 Acidobacteriota bacterium | reverse complement strand
ACCGGCCTTGATGCTCACGCTACGACCACGACATCAGTCAGTCTTTCGTGGAATGTGTCGTCCGGCGCGAATCAGTACGAGATCATGCGCGCCTCGGCGGGTACTCCGTACGCGTCGCTGGCGATGACATCGTCGCTCACGTTCACCGATAGTCCGGTCGCCGCCGGCGCCACGTACGTGTACAAAGTGCGGGCGATCGATTCCTCGTCGCGATTCTCTCCATTGAGCATTCCCGACGCCGCGACCACCATCTTGTTTAGCGACGATCCAGTCGCCACCGCTGTCACGGCGATCAAAGCGGTGCACATCACCGAAATGCGCCAGGCCGTCAATGCCATTCGCGCCGCCGCAGGCATCGGCGCCATGACATTCACCGATTCGAGTCTAAGCGGCGTTGTTGTAAAGGCGGTTCACTTCCAGGAGCTGCGTGACGGCCTTACTCAAGCGCGTTCGTCGCTCGCGTTGCCGGCGCTGACATTCACCGATCCGACGCTTACGCAGGGAGTGACTGTCGTCAAAGCCGCCCATATGCAGGAGCTGCGCGGCGGCGTCGAGTAAAGCTATTTCACGCCGTTCCGAAGATCCGTCAAGTGTTCCTTTTTGAGCTTCGTTACGCCGGGTGTGATCCGGAGTTGCGTGATGTGCACCGCTTTGATCGATGTTCCCGCGGTCAACGGAGAGTCGGTGAAGACTTGGGCCGCGAGGCCGACGGCTGCGCGCATTGCGTTGACCGCCGTCCGCAGTTGCATGATGTGAATCGTCTGCGCGACGACGCCGGCGTTCAGCGGATCGTCAGCGAATATCATCGTGGTAGCTGGATCGACCGCGCTGAGCGGCGACACTGCCGTCCCAGAAACCGATTTCACTTTGTAGAGATATGTGGTGTCTGCATTGAGTCCGCCGTCGGGGAATGTCGTTCCGCCCGATGTTCCGACGGGATTGAACGGGCCGTTGCCTGAGCTCCTGAAAATCTGGTAGCTGCCGGCACCTGCGGCCGCTGTCCAGCCGACATTGACGGTCGATGTGCTCGAAGCAGTTGCAATGACGCCGGTAGGTGGATTTAGAAACGAACCGGGAACGACAAGCAGCGTGATCGTTTGTGCCGGGACGGTCAAAGAGAGCGAGGTCCCCGCGAGAGCGACATCGCCGAGGTGCTTGATGACGTTGCCGGAGTCGAGCTGCCATTGCTGTGCGGCCGCGCCGCTCGGAAGGTAATTCGTGAGATTGATGGTGACCGGCGTGCTGTCGAGGCGGGTCTTTGCGATCACCATGACTGTCAGCGCACCATCGGAAGATCGAAGAGCGGCAAACGAGGAGAGCTTGTCAGGATCAGGCGCCACCGTGTTGATGCTCAAATCGCCGAAGCGCGACTGGAGGCCGTCGTAGTTGCGGTACATCTTGAACGCGTTGTAAACGAGGGAGCCGGTCGGCGGCGCGGTCCACCGCACGCCGAGCTCCAGCGCTTCGCGGCCAAAGATGCCGAGGATGTCGGCTTGGGCGGTGGCGCCGTTGATGTGATTCTCCGCGCCCCAGTTGTATTCGGTGATCCCGATGTGCGTGCCCGGATAATCGTTGGCCACCCACTCCTTGAGTCGCGGAATCAGGCGGACCGTGTTATTGATCCACGACTTGTCGACG
>QHVY01000024.1:4653-12062 GCA_003223695.1 Acidobacteriota bacterium | reverse complement strand
CTTGTCCATCCAATGGCGCAGCACGGCCGATTCGATCCGCCGCATCGCCTCTCCCTCGGGGATGCACGTGTCCGTGACGCGATTCATGTGACGATCCAGCAACGCCTTCTCGTCTTCGGGTCCGAGCTGCCGGTAATGCGGCACCTGTTCGTAATGATCGTGCGCGACGAGATTGAAGATGTCCTCCTCGAGATTCGCGCCGGTGCAACTGATCGCATGGATCTTGTCGCGGCGGATCATCTCCGCGAGCGACATCCCGATCTCGGCGGTCGACATCGCGCCGGCGACGGTCACAAGCATTTTCCCGCCGCGATCGAGATGGCGGATGTAGTCGTCCGCGGCGGCGCGGAGTGCTGACGCGTTGAAATGGCGATAGTGCTTCTGAATGAAATCGCGAATCGGACCGGCCATCGCGCGCGAATGATACCAAGTGTGTAGGGTCGAGCTGCGCTCGACCGAACCCCGGGATTCGGCACGGCGCAGCCGTGCCCTACCTGCACGATTCCAATTTTCGCAGCAGGAATCGCTTCTCCGGCATCGACGATGGCAACTCCAGCGCGCGCGAAAACTCCTCGGCGGCACGAGAGCGATTGCCGCTTCGCAGCCAAAGCTCGCCGAGCGTCGAGTAGAGCAGCGGGTATTCGCGAAGCGAGTCGCGCGCGGCGATCGACTCGACCGCATCGATTCCGGCCCTGGGACCCTGCGACATCGCGATGGCTACTGCGCGATTGAGCGCCGCAACCGGTGACGGGTTCATCTCCAGCAGCTCGTCGTAGAGCGAGACGATGTGACGCCAATCCGTTTCTTCGAACGATGGCGCCGCCGCATGACACGCGGCGATGGCTGCCTCAACGTGATAGGTCGTGATTTCGTCGCCCGACGCAGAAGCTTCCAGATGCCGCATCCCCCGTGTAATGAACTGCCGATCCCAGCGCGAGCGGTCCTGCTCCTCGAGAACAGCGAGATCGCCGCAGGCATCAACGCGTGCAGGCAAACGCGCCGCCTGCAGCAACATCAACCCGAGGAGAGCGTGAACGGCCGGAGACACCGTTGCGGAATGTTCGGCGAGAATCGAGCCGAGACGGATGGCCTCATCGCAAAGATCCGCGCGGACGAGCGCGTCGCCCTCGTGCGCACTGTGGCCCTCGTTGAACATCAAGTAGATGACTTTGAGCAGCGACTCCAGGCGTTGCGGCAACTCGCTTCGCGACGGCATCTCCATGGCGATCGACTGATCGCGAATGAGCTTCTTCGCGCGCACGAGGCGCTGCGCGATCGTCTCTTTCTTTGCCAGAAATGCGCGCGCGATTTCTTCCACGCTGAAGCCGCCGACCGTTTTCAGCGTCAGCGCGATGCGGCTCTCCTCCGGAATTGTCGGATGACAACACATCAGCATCATCGACAGTGTGTCGTCTCCGGAGTTTTCCTCGATAGCGACGTTCGATAATGCAGCAGCAATCTCGGGCTCCTTCTGCTGAAAGGTCGTCTGCCGCCGCAATTGGTCGAGCGCTTTGTTGCGCGCCACTCGAAAGAGCCAGCCCGCCGGATTGTCCGGAACGCCGTGGAAGCTCCATTGCGTCAGCGCGGCAATGAGCGACTCCTGCACGACCTCCTCCGCGAGCGGAAGATGCTCCGGGCCGAAGATGCGCGTGAGCGTGGCGACCATCTGCCCCGCGCGGTGGCGAAACAGATGGTCCACGAGGCCGTTGATCGCCTGCATCAGGACATCGGCTCGATTTCACGCACTTCAATCGTTCCGAAATCGAGATGTGGACAACCGTTCGCGACCGAGAGCGCCTCATCGTAGTTTTTCGCGTCGACGATGAAGAATCCGCCGATGACCTCCTTCGTCTCGGCGAAAGGTCCGTCGGTGATCGCCACTTTGGATCCATTGCGCTTCATCACCCGCCCCTGATGGTCACGGAGTTTTTCCCCGCCGGTGATCTTGCCTTCTGCGCGGAGCTTTCCTGACCACGAACGATAGCGCTCGAAAATCCTCTGCATTTCCTCTGCGCTGAGTCCGTTGTAGGTGCCATTGTCACGAAGCATCAGTAGGTACTTGGCCATGATTTCCTCTCCTTTCAGTCTACAGACGAACGAGCGAGTGCAGAATCGACAGATAATGTCGCTTCGATGAAATCGTTTCTATTGCTCCTTCTCCCTGCTCTGGCTGCGCAATTTCAACACGATGTGCGCATCCTCGCGTCTGACCGCATGGAAGGGCGCGGCCTCGGCACGCAAGGACTCGAGCGTGCCGCCGATTGGGTCGAAGGACAGTTGAGCTCGTTTCTGAAGCCGGCATTTCCGAGTCATTCGTACCGGCAGCCGTTTCGCGTGAAGATCGGCGTCACTCGCGCCGAAGGCAATCACCTCGCGGAGGTCCCCGATTCCGATTGGACCCCGCTCGGCATGTCGAGCTCCGGTCCGTTTCGCGGTGAGGTCGCGTTCGTCGGCTACGGCATCTCTGCGTCGCCGCTGAATTACGACGACTACGCGGGCATCGACCTGAAAGGAAAAGTGGCGTTGATGCTGCGCTACGAGCCACAGGAGCGCGACGAAAACTCGATTTTCGACGGCAAACGCCCGAGCCGTTGGTCGGCGATGCGCTACAAAGTTTTGCAGGCGCGCGAACGCGGCGCGACGGCAGTCATTTTCATCACCGGCCCGATTCAGGACGAAGCAAAAGATTTCCTGCCGATCCTGAAAAACGACGGGCCGCAGAGTCCGGCCGGGATTCCGGTGCTTCAAGTGAAAACGTCTGTCGCGCAGAAGTGGGCAATCGACCTCGCGCAATTTCAGAAGGATGTCGACGCGGACCTGAAGCCGCGCTCGCACGTGCTGCCGATGACGATCGATGGCCGCGTCGCGCTCAAGGACACATTCGCGCACACGGCGAACCTCGCCGGAATTCTGCCGGGTCGCGGCAAGCTCGCGGAGGAGGTCATCATCCTCGGCGCGCACTACGATCACCTCGGTTACGGCGGAGAGGGTTCGATGCGACCGAACGTCCACGCGATCCACAACGGCGCGGACGACAACGCGTCGGGCGTGGTCGCCGTGCTACTCGCGGCTCGGCGCATTGTGGAAAGCAGCGCGAATGCGCGAAACCGTCGGACGCTCGTTGTGTCGCTCTTCTCGGCGGAGGAAGCGGGCTTGGGCGGATCATCCTGGTTCGTCGATCACTCGCCCGTGCCGCTCGATCACGTGGTGGCGATGGTCAACCTCGACATGGTCGGCCAGCTCAAGGACGATCAGCTAGCGGCGCTCGGTGCCGACTCTGCGCCGGAGTGGAAGCCGCTTCTCGATTCCGCGGGCAGTGGTGAACATCTGAAAGTCGCGTCGCGCGGCGACGGCTATGGTCCTTCGGATCAGACGAGCTTTTACGCCAAGCGGATTCCAGTCGTGCATTTTTTCACTGGCGCGCACGCGCGCTATCACACGCCCGATGACAAGTGGAACACGCTGAATTACCCCGGTGCGGCGAAGGTCACGGAGTTCACGGCCGATGTCGTGACGTCGCTCGTGCGCGGCGAGGTTACACCGAAGTACGCGCGCGTGGCCGCCGCGCCGGCGCTCGAAGGCGACTCCCGCGGCTACGGCGCCTACCTCGGCACGGTTCCAGATTATCGAGCGATGGATGCGACGACAGGAGGTGTGCTGCTTGCCGACGTGCGTCCAGGCGGCCCGGCCGATCTCGCCGGAATCCGCGGCGGCGATCGCATCGTGCAGATGGCCGGTACGCGAATCGAGAATCTGTATGACATGACCTTCGCGCTGCAGGATCACAAGCCCGGCGAAACGATCGAGGTCGCCGTCATTCGCGGCGGCGAAGAGAAGAAATTACGAGCGACGCTCGGAACTCGTGGTGGAGGGCCGGCGTCCTCGCCGGCCGCGCCGCCGGGGACGGCGACGCTCCACATTGCCGCGGGGAAGCCGTTTGAGAAAACCGTCGAGGGCGAGAAGCACCTCAAGAACATTCGGCAGCTCACGTTCGGCGGCGAAAATGCCGAGGCGTATTTCAGCTCCGATGGGACGAGGTTGATTTATCAGTCGACGCCGCGCGGCGCGGAATGCGATCAGGAGTACGTCCTCGACCTTCGCAGCGGCGAGACGAAGCGCGTCTCGAGCGGCAAGGGGCGCACCACGTGCGGCTACTTCGTGCCGCCGAAAGATGAACACATCATTTACTCGTCGACGGAAGCTGCCGGTCCGGAGTGCCCGCCGCCGGCCGATCGATCGCATGGTTACGTCTGGCCGGTATACGCGTCGTACGACATCTACGAAGCAAAGCCCGATGGCTCAGATGCGCACCGCCTAACAACGACACCAGGCTATGACGCGGAGTCAACGTGGTGCGCGAAAGGCGGCAAGTTCGTATTCACGTCGGATCGCGACGGCGATCTCGACCTCTACGAGATGAACGACAAAGGCGACGTGCGCCGCCTGACGAACATGCCGGGCTACGACGGCGGGGCATACTACAACGCCGATTGCACGGAGATCGTGTTTCGAGGATTCCATCCAACCGGCGCCGGGCTGGACGACTATCGCGCGCTGCTGGCGAAAGGACTCGTGCGGCCGACGGTGATGGAACTGTTCGTCATGGATGCAGACGGATCGAACGTCCGGCAAATCACGCACAACGGCGCGGCGAATTTCTGTCCGTTCTTTTTTCCGGACAGCAAACGGATCATCTATTCATCGAACGCCGGCGATCCGAAAGGACGCGAATTCGATCTGTATGCTGTTTCCAAAAATGGTGCATCGATAGAGCGCGTCACGACGGCAGCGGGATTCGATGGATTTCCCATGTTCAGTCCTGACGGGAAGTTGATCGTATGGGCGTCGAATCGCGCTGATCCCGCGAGTCACGAGACGAATCTCTTCATCGCCGAATGGGTGGAGTGAGTTCACCACAGAGAGCACAGAGCACACAGAGACGTCTCTGTGCTCTCTGTGTGCTCTGTGGTGATGACTACATGCCGCCCATCGTCTGAATGACGCCGCACGCGATCCGCGCGCCTGCGTTGCCTGACGGCTGCGTCACGAGGTCATCGGCTTTCTCGTGCAGAACGACCGCCCGGCCGACGGGATTCGTGATATCGCCGCTTTTCAGCGAGATCGAGTGCGTCGTGAAGCGCGTGTGCACTTCGCCGTTCGCGTCTGCGGTGACGTTGCCGAAATCGCCAGCGTGGTGCGACTGAGCATCCGGCGCGCCGTGAATCATCCCGGTCGGATTGAAGTGAGCGCCGGCGTTATTGCCGTTATTTCCGCAGTCGCCTTTTTCGTGGATATGAAACCCATGCTGTCCCGCCGGGACGCCAGTGAGGTCGACCTGCACTTCAATGTTGCCGTCGTCGACGTCAGTGAAGTGCACGGTTCCCTTCGCCGTGTTGGTGCCGGTTGGTGCGAGCGTGGCCATGGCCATCGGTGCGCGAGAGTGCGCGCAGCTCAGAATGAGAAGAAGCGAAGCGAAGCTGACGAAAATCTTTCTCATGATTCCTCCAACATATCACTGTGACCAGGCTGCGATCTTACGTCCGAGATTGCCGATCCAACTGCCGCTGAGGTTTTGGTAGTACGCCGATGCTGCCTTCTGCACTGCATCGGCGAGCGAGGGATAGGCGGAGACGAGCTGCGCAAGCTCGCCGATCTTCACTCCTTTTTTGCGCGCGAGGACGATCTCCTCGATCAACGTCGAAGCATTCGCGCACACCGCGTGTGCGCCGAGAATCCGCCCTTTGCGATCGCAGACGAATTTGACGAAGCCGCGCGTCGTACGATCGACAACTGCGCGGTCAACATCGGCCATCTCCACTTTGTAGATTCGGATGTCTCCGAATTTCTCGCGAGCTTCGGGTTCAGTCATTCCGATATGCCCGACTTCGGGATCGGTATACAGCGCCCAGGGCACATCGTGATAATTCACCGCGGAGAGTCCCGGGAAGAGCATGTTTCGCACGAGCTTGACGGCTTCGTATGCCGCGACGTGCGTGAACTGCAAGTGGCCGTGTATGTCGCCGCAGGCCCAGATTCGCGGCGCCATTGTTTGGAGATATTTGTTGACCACGACGAACGACCGCTCGACCTTCACTCCCGCTTGCTCGAGACCGAGGTTCTCCGAGTTCCCTCGGCGGCCGCTGGCGACGAAGATTTGATCGACGCCCAGCTCGCGGCTCTCGCCGTTTTTGTTTTCGATGCGGACGGCTTTCTGATTCACGCTCTTCACTGCCCAACCGGTGAGAATCTCGATGCCTTCTTCGCGCAGGATCTGACGAACTGAGGCGATCACTTCGGGATCCTCTTTGTAGATGATGTCGTCGAGCATCTCCACGACGACGACTTCGCATCCGAGGCGGCGAAAGATCTGCGCGAATTCGATGCCGATGTAGCCGCCGCCGAGGATCAGGACGGATTGTGGGAAAGAGTCTCGCTTCAAAAACGAAACGTGGTCAATGAAATCTGTCAGACCATCGATCGGCGGAACCGCGGTGCGCGACCCGGTGGCGATCACGATGTCCTTCGCTGCGAGATGGAGGACAGCCGCCCTCGGCTGTCCGGTCAGCGGAGGGCCGCTGACCTCCACTTCCACCGCATTGCCGGAGACGAGACGCGCAGTTCCTTCGATGACATCGATGCCCAGCTTTCGAAACTTCTCGGGATCATCGTGTTTTCCGGCGATGCGCTGCACCTCGCGCATGGAATCCATGATCGATTTCGGATTGATCGGCGGGGTGTGCGGCTCGAGGCCCCATGCGCCCGCGGTGCGCATCTGATGCGCGAGTTTGGCCGATGCCACGAGCGCTTTGGTCGGCACGCATCCGGTCCAGAGACAATCGCCGCCGAGCGCCTCGCGTTCGATCAGCGCGACGCGCCGACCGAGCCGCGCACAGCCGGACGCGGTGACCAGGCCGGCGGTGCCGCCGCCGATGACCACAACGTCGAATTGCTCAGGCATACACAGTTACTTTCCGCCTTCGCGGGCCATCGAGCTCGATGAAGTAGATCCCCTGCCACGTGCCGAAAACGAGTTTTCCTTTTCGAAATGGCCATGACAGCGAAGTGCCGATGAGCATCGAAAGGAAATGCGCGTCGGAGTTGCCCTCGCTGTGACGGAAGTCGACGTTCGGAATCAGCGCGCGCAACGCTTTCATCAGATCCGCGGGCACATCGGGATCGGCATTCTCGTTCACCGAGATCGCGCACGTCGTGTGCGGTGTAATGATCGTGCAGACACCGTCACCATCAGCCAGTTCGCCGAGCGCGCGCTGCACCTCGTCCGTGATGATGAGGATTTGCTCGCGTGCGGTCGACGTGACGGTGAAAGTTTTCTCCCGCACAAGCGAATCTTACAGTCGTCGGTGTGGCGGTCGGCCCTTCGGCCGGCCGTGTGCCGGCTGGAGAGCCGG
>QHVY01000024.1:3550-4644 GCA_003223695.1 Acidobacteriota bacterium | reverse complement strand
TCGCATTGCGTAGAACGAGCGATAAACGAAAACGATGGAAACGAGCAGAAAGACGGCGGAGAGAGTTCGCGTCAACGATTCCTGTCCCGCCTTGGTCATCTCCACCGCAAGCTCGACCGCGAGCAGGCCGAAAAGCGTCGTGAATTTGATCACCGGGTTCATGGCCACAGAGGATGTGTCCTTGAACGGATCGCCGACTGTGTCGCCAACGACCGTCGCCGCGTGCAACGGAGTTCCTTTTTCCTTCAGCTCCACCTCGACGATTTTCTTCGCGTTGTCCCACGCGCCGCCCGCATTGGCCATGAAGATCGCTTGGTAAAGGCCGAATAGTGCGATGGAGATCAGATATCCGATGAAGAAGAACGGCTCGAAGCACGCGAATGCAAGCGTGGCGAAGAAAATGGTCAGAAAGATGTTGAACATTCCCTTCTGCGCGTACTGTGTGCAGATCTCGACGACCTTCTTTGAATCTTCAACCGACGCTTTTCCGGCGCCGGAATCGAGGCGGATGTTGCGCTTGCACCGCCTGCATGGAAGCGCCGGTGAACCAGTAGATCATTGCCCCACCCATCACCAGTCCGAGGAGAAACTGCGGATGGAGAATCGAGAGTTTGTCCATGTCGACGGTCAGGCCGCTTGTGAGCAGCATGATGATCGAAAAAATCATCGTCGTCGCGCCGACGACGGCAGTGCCGATGAGCACCGGCTTCGCTGTAGCTTTGAACGTGTTGCCGGCGCCGTCGTTTGCTTCGAGATAATCCTTCGCCCGAGCGAACGACGGCCGGAACCCGAAGTCGCGGCTGATTTCCTCCTCGATTCCGGGCAGCGTCTCGATCGTCGACAGCTCGAAAACCGACTGAGCGTTGTCCGTCACCGGTCCGTACGAGTCGACGGCGATCGTAATCGGCCCCATGCCGAGGAAGCCGAAGGCGACGAGACCGAAGGCGAAGACGGCGGGCGCGATCATGATCCCGCCGGGAAAGAGGCTGGTGATCCATGCTGCGATGACCATTAGAATCGTGATGACCAGCCCCATCCAGTACGCGCTGAAATTACCGGCGATGAGTCCGGAGAGAATGTCGAGCGATGCTCCA
>QHVY01000024.1:0-3460 GCA_003223695.1 Acidobacteriota bacterium | reverse complement strand
TGATCGCGCCGGCGAGCGTGCCGCACGTGATGATGCTCGAGAGCTTCCACCACATCGTCGTGTCACCGTTGAGCGTTGGGATGAGCAGATAGGACATGACGTAGGTGACGCCGATCGACACGATGGACGTCAGCCAGACGAGCGTGGTCAGCGGCGTCTCGAAATTGAAACTGTCGGAGTCTTTGAATCGTGCGGATGCGATCAGAGCGTTGATGCCGAACGACACTGCAGCGGTGATGATCATCAGCACGCGCATCGCAAAGATCCACACCAGCAGTTGCGTCTGCACAATCGGATTCAGAACGGCGAGAAGAATGAACGTGATCAGTGCGACACCGGTGACGCCGTAGGTTTCGAATCCATCTGCTGTCGGGCCGACGGAGTCGCCAGCGTTGTCACCGACGCAGTCGGCGATGACACCCGGATTGCGAGCGTCATCCTCTTTGATGTTGAAGACGATCTTCATCAGGTCGGATCCGATATCGGCGATTTTGGTGAAGATGCCGCCCGCGATACGCAGCGCCGCGGCGCCGAGCGATTCGCCGATTGCGAAGCCGATGAAGCACGGACCCGCGTAATCGCGCGGCACGAAGAGCAGGATCGCCAGCATGATGATCAGCTCGGTCGAAATCAGCAGCATGCCGATCGACATGCCGGCGCGAATGGGAATCGAGTACGTCGGGAAAGGTTTGCCGCTGAGCGACGCGAATGCGGAGCGCGAATTCGCGAAGGTGTTGATGCGGATGCCGAACCACGCCACGCCGTAGCTGCCGAGGATTCCGATGACGCTGAAGAGGATGATGATGACGACGCGCACGGCCTCGTAATGCCGCAGCATGCCGAAATAAACCACCATGATCACTGCGATGAACGACCACAGAATGGCGATGAATTTTCCCTGCGTAATCAGATACGTCTTGCATGTCTCGTAGATCAGCTCGGAGATCTCACGCATCGAGCGATGCACGGGAAGGTTGCGCATCTGGACGAACATCACCAGCCCGAATACGCCGCCGAGGATGCAGACGAAGATGCCGCCGATCAGCAGCGTGTGTCCGGAGATCCCGAGGAAAGACACAGACCCTAAATCCGGCAGCACCAGATTCGCCTCGGTTCTGGCCTCGCTCGGGTGCGCAGCCAATTTCGATTCAGCAGGCGCAACGTTCGGATTCGCCGATGGGTGTGACTCCTGCGCGAAAGCGAGACCCGCGACGCAGACCACAATCGCCGCCAGGACCAGCGCGCGCATGATCCATGACTTCATAGTTCCTCCGTGAGTGCGGTGAAGATCCCGCCGCGAAACGCCCGGGGGCGAGATATTTGGGGCGCGGATTGTAGCAGAGTGTGGGGCCGGCTTCAGCCGGCCGGCTAAAGCCGGCCCTCACACCTAGCTCTGGGTTGCTCTGATGTGGATTTCCACGCGCCGGTTGAGCTGCCGCCCTTCCGGTGTTTCGTTCGAGGCTTTCGGACGGCTCTCGCCGTAACCGATCGCCGTGATTCGGGAACCCGGCACGCCTTGCGTGCTCAGGTAATCCTTCACGCTGTACGCGCGGCGTTCCGAGAGATTCTGGTTGTAATCGATGGCTCCGACGTTGTCGGTGTGTCCCTCGACGCTGATCGTCTCATCGGGATAGCGCTGGAAATTGCCGGCCAGATCGCGCAGCGTCTGTTGCGACTCGGGACGCAGCGCGGCGGAGTTGAAGTCGAAGAGGATGTCGTTCGTGAGCTGCACTGCAATCTCGTTCTCCGCGGGGCGTGAGACTTCGACGCCGGGGATCTGCTGCAGCTCTTTCTGTTGCTGATCCATCCGATGTCCGATCACACCGCCGGCTGCAGCGCCGATCGCCGCACCGACGGCCGCTCCGGTTTTCGGATTTCCAGTCTGATTTCCGATCATCGCCCCGACAACGGCCCCCGCGGCGGCACCGATGCCCGCGCCGCGCTTCGCTTTCTGATTCTGATCATCTGGATTGCTACTGGCACACGACGCGGCGAGGAGAGTGGCAAAGACGAGGATCGACAGCTTACGAATCATTCAAGAACCTCCAACAAAAAAAGGACGCTCCCATTTCAGGAGCGCCCTTTTACCTCAAAAATTACGCGTTGGCGCGAACGTGAATCTCAACGCGACGGTTCAACTGCCGGCCTGCCGCCGTGCTGTTGGTTGCACGAGGCTGAGACTTGCCGTAGCCGATCGTCTGGATTCGCGAGCTGCGGACGCCAAGGTCCTGGAGATAGCCCGCGACGGAGTCGGCGCGACGCTCGGAGAGCCGCTGGTTGTACGCTGCAGAGCCGATCGAGTCGGTGTGACCCTGGACCGAGAGCGTCGTGTCCGGATATTTCTGGAACACGTCCGCCATCTGCTGCAACGATGCGCGCGAGCTCGAACGCAGCGCCGAAGAGTTGAAGTCGAACAGCACTTCATTCTGCACGCTGACGTTCAATTCGCCCGGCGCTGTGCGCGTGACGTTGACGCCTTGAATCTGACGGAGCTCGCGTTCCTGCCTGTCCATCATTGCGCCGACGATCGCGCCAGCCGCTGCACCGGCGACGCCGCCCACCACTGCGCCTCGCTTAGCGCTTCGATGACCACGATTGTTGTCGATGACCGCGCCAGCGATCGCGCCGGCGATGCCGCCGATGACCGCGCCCTTTTTTGTCTTCGCGTGCTCGTCAACCGTCTGCGCGAACATAGGCACCGACGTGAGGAGCACTGCCAGGAGTGTTGCGATGTACTTTCTCATTTTCGTCCCCCTTGATTGTCCGGGCCTCACATGTCGCAACACGCTTGCCACAATTCAAATAAGTTGTCGCGTCCGTCACGTGTGCGGTGTAACATTCGGCGAAATGCCGGGCGAGCCTGCGCTGATCGGTCAGCTTCGCAACATGCTGGAGCAGAGCGACTTATCATTTCGCGACTTCATGGAAATCGCGCTGTATCACCCCCAATTCGGCTATTACTCCCGTTGGCTTCCGAGGGTCGGAAAAACGTCTGATTTTGTCACTTCGCCCACGCTCAGCCCGGTATTTTCGTTCGCGCTGAGCCTGCTGATTTCCGAATTTGTGCGCAATCTTACCGACGGGATGTACTCGATCGTGGACATTGGCTGCGGCGATGGCGCGCTTATCCATTCTTTATATGCTGCGCAAGCCGGTGGGAAGGCGCAATTCTTTGGTGTCGATCGCTACCCACATGCGCGAGAAGGCGTCCACTTCACCACCGATCTATCCAGCGTTCCGAAAAACGAAGCGCAAGTTGTGCTTTGTAATGAGCTCTTCGATGCGCTGCCGTTTGCGCGTCTCGTCATGCGCGATGAAGACTTGTATGAGCTGTGGGTGACCGAGCGCGATGGGCAACTCGATTGGAGCGAGCACGAAGCGGAGGCGCGGTATCGCGACTACTTCGCGGATCGCGGCATCGAGTTGAGGGATGGACAATTTGCCGATGTTTCGCTCGAGT
>QHVY01000470.1 GCA_003223695.1 Acidobacteriota bacterium | reverse complement strand
AGCAGCGCGTCGTGCTCCTCTTCATTCGCTTGGAAGCGCGGACGTTCGGCGCGGACATGCTGCCTGGCGCGCCGCAGAATCTGCCTGCAGTTTGCCTCGCTTTGTCCGACTGCTGCGGCGATCTCCGCATATTCGTAATCGAAGACCTCGCGAAGCAGAAAGACGGCGCGCTCGATCGGGTTCAAACGCTCGAGCAGGACCAGGAAGGCGATCGACAGACTGCCGGGGTCGTGATCTTCATCGATGATGAACGGTTCCGGCAGCCACTGTCCAACGTACTCCTCGCGCTGAACACGCGCCGATTGAAGTTGATTGATGCAGAGGCGGGTGATGATCGTGACGAGAAAAGCTTTTGCAGAGCGGATGTCGTCACGTGACGCCTGCATCCAGCGGATGAACGTCTCCTGCAGGATGTCTTCGGCATCTGCCACGCTGCCGAGCATGCGATAGGCGATCGAAAAGAGGCGACCGCGATATTGCTCGAACTCCAGCTCGGCGTTCAATCCATCCGTACCAAACCGCGGCGCGTGGCGACTTTCACCGCTTCAGTGCGGCTGGTGACTCCGAGTTTTTCGAAGAGATGTCCGAGGTGACTCTTGACGGTGCGCTCGGAGATGCCGAGGACGTTGGCGATTTCCTTGTTCGTTTTTCCGTCGGCCATGAGGCGCAGCGTTGACAGCTCGCGCGGCGTCACCTGCACGCGCGCCATTCCTTCGGCCAGTTTCGCCGCGGCGGCCGGCGCGAGATACGTCTTCCCGTTAAGCACATCATGGATGCACGCGATCAGATCATCTGCGCTGATGTCTTTAAGCACATACGCCTTCGCTCCCGCTTTCAGCGCCCGCGTGATGTCTTCGTCGGTGTCGTATGTAGTGAGCACGATGACTCTCGCGTTCGGATCGAGCTCGCGAATCTGACGCA
>QHVY01000469.1 GCA_003223695.1 Acidobacteriota bacterium | reverse complement strand
ATCTGGCTGATCTCCTCAGGTTCCATCCGCGTGCAAGGGGCACAGATACGTCCGGCGAACACATGGTCGCTGATGCCCAGTCAGTAGCGTTGCGTTCACGCGGCGCGTGTGCTTCAATGCTCGCGTTCAACTGTTGAACGCTACATGGAGCACCCAGTCTCGGACGAGGTCCGATATCGAATCCTCCGCTATCTCGAAGAGCATCCCGTTGCCTCGCAGCGCGAACTCGCTTCGCACCTTGGCGTGAGCGTCGGAAAAATCAACTACTGCATTCGCGCTCTGGTCGAAAATGGCTGGATCAAGATGCGGAACTTTCGGGGCAGTCAAAGGAAGATGTCGTATGTGTACGTCCTCACGCCGAAGGGTCTCGAAGAGAAGGTGAAGGTGACGATTCGCTTTCTCCGGCGAAAGATCGCGGAGTACAACTCGCTTTCGGCAGAAATCGAGCGGCTCAACCTCGAAGTCGCACAGAGTGGTGCTCTGGTTGAGAGCGACGCTGCGCCTGCCAAGTGAGGCGACTCCGCGGGGTCAATAGAACGATGAAATTTCGGCGCGAATCCGCGCAGGCGCGGATGGATACCGGAGACGCGCACTCATTACCGGAATCACCGGTCAGGACGGCTCGTATCTCGCTGAGCTGCTGCTCGAAAAGGGTCACGAAGTTCACGGGATTGTGCGGCGTTCGTCATCCTTCAACACGTCGCGCATTGATTCGATTTATCAGGATCCGCACGATCGTGATCGGCGCCTGATTCTGCATTACGGCGATCTCAATGACGCGTCGTCGCTGAATCGCATTCTTCGCATTGTCGACCCTCACGAGATTTACAATCTTGGGGCGCAGAGCCATGTCAAAGTCTCATTCGACACACCTGAATACACCGGAGACGTGACGGGACTCGGCGCCACGCGTCTGCTCGAGGCCATCCGGGAGCTGCAAATCCGGCCGCGCATTTATCAGGCTTCATCGAGCGAGATGTTCGGAAAAATCGGAGAGACGCCGCAGCGCGAGACCACTCCTTTTTATCCACGGAGCCCGTATGGCGTTGCGAAGGTGTACGCGTACTGGATGACGGTCAATTATCGCGAGGCTTACGGCCTGTTCGCGGTCAACGGCATCCTGTTCAATCATGAATCGCCGCGCCGCGGGGAAACGTTCGTATCCCGAAAGATCACGCGCGCAGCCGGACGCATCGTGCATGAACTGCAAGAGCGCCTCTATCTCGGCAATCTCGATGCGCGGCGCGACTGGGGCTACGCGAAGGATTACGTGAACGCGATGTGGCTCATGCTGCAACAGGACCGGCCGGACGATTACGTGATCGCCACCGGCGCGACGCACAGCGTGCGCGAATTCTGCGACCGTGCGTTCGCGTGTGCCGAGATCCCTCTGATTTGGGAAGGGACCGGTGCGGCCGAGCGCGGCGTAGACAAAAAAACGGGAAAGGTTCGCGTCGAAGTTGACCCGCGTTATTTTCGGCCTACGGAAGTCGACGTCCTTCGCGGCGATGCAGATCGGGCCCGCGAGCGGCTCGGATGGCGGCCGACAACGACATTCGAGCAGCTCGTCGATCTGATGACAGAAGCGGATCTGCGCCTGGCAGCCGACGAAGCGCATCTCAAGAGCCGATGACCGACTTTTGGAAGAGTCGCCGCGTCCTTCTGACCGGCGGCGGCGGATTTCTCGGCAGTTTTCTTCGCCGCCAGCTCGAAGAGCGGAGGCCGGCAGGGCTCTTCGTACCGCATTCGCGCGAGGTCGACCTTCGAGAGCCGCAGCACGTGCGCGATCTTCTCGCTCGCACTCGGCCGAATCTGATCATCCACGCTGCTGCAGTGGTCGGCGGCATCGGCGCGAATCGGATGCATCCTGGACAATTCTTCTACGACAACGCGGTGATGGGCATCCATCTGATCGAGGAGGCGCGTCGCGTCGGCGTCGAGAAATTCGTTTGCCTCGGTACGATTTGCCCGTACCCCAAATTCACGCCGATCCCGTTTCGGGAAGAGGATCTTTGGAACGGCTATCCAGGAGAGACCAATGCGCCGTATGGCATCGCGAAGAAAGCGCTCCTGGTTCAACTCCAGGCCTACCGGCAGGAGTACGGATTCAACGGCATCTTTCTACTTCCCGTGAACCTATACGGACCAGGCGATAACTTCGATCTGGAGACGAGTCATGTCATTCCGGCGATGATCCGAAAATTCGTCGAGGCGAGGGAAACCGGCGAGCGGCACGTCGTGCTCTGGGGTGACGGCACTCCGACCCGCGAA
>QHVY01000468.1 GCA_003223695.1 Acidobacteriota bacterium | reverse complement strand
CGCGCTATGACAAGAACGACGCCGTGGACGCCAACGGCACCGTCGCGTCGAAAGACTCGGCCATCAGCCCTCGCCTGACGGCGATCTTCGACGTCAAAGGCAACGGCCGTCAGCGCGTGACCGCTTCGTACAACCAGTACGTGTCGCGAATCATCGGTGCCAACATCGGCGATCAGAACCAGTCCGCCGGCAGCCCTGGCGCAATCGACTATGCGTACGGCGGGCCGGTCATCAATCCGACCAGCAATCCGACGCAGACATCATTGCCCGACGCGATCTCTCAGGCGTTTGCATGGTTTGCCAGTCAGTGCGGCGGCATCGTCAATGGAACGGTCGACGCGTCGAAGTGCCCTTCGTCGCTGCTGCGAGCCGGCGGCGCGCGAAGCATTCCTGGTTTCGTCGCGGTCTACAACGGCAGACTGAAATCGCCGTCGGTCGATGAAATCACCCTCGGCTATGGCACACAGATCGCCTCCTCTGGCTACGCGAAAGTCGATCTCATTCACCGTAGTTGGAAAAACTTCTACGCCGGCGAGCTCACCCAAAACACGCCGAAGGCTCAGACGCCGCTCGGCATCCCCGTCGATGAGACACTCGTCGTGAACAGCAGCGACATCAAGCGAACCTATAACGGCGTGCAGTTCCAGACGCAGTGGCATCCGCGCCGCTGGAACCTCGGCTTGAACTACACATGGTCGAAGCTGCGCGGCAATGACGAAGGTGAAACGGGGCCGAATGGACCTGTGGTCAATCAACCGCTTGCGCTGTATTACCCCGAGTACGCTGGTTACGCGCAGCGCCTGCCAGTCGGCTATCTAATCGCCGATCAACGCCATCGCTTCCGCGGCTGGGCCGGATATGACATCGGCTTCGGCGCTTTTGGAAGCCTCAATGTCTCGGCACTCGAAAACTACGATTCCGGCCGTCCGTACCCGACGGTGTTCGCCGCAGATTTGCTGAAGTATCCGGGCGCTCCGAACCTCGCGGGATACGTCGCCGGCGGTCCGTCGAGTGCGAACTACTACATCTGCCGTGACTGCAACCGCTTCGCAGCAGCATCGAGCACCGATGTCGCGGCGAACTACGCGTTGCCTGTCTCGCGCGCGCAGCTCTTCGTTCGCGCAGTGGCAACCAACGTGTTCAACAAACACGCTCTGTGCGGATGCGGACACGATTGGGCTGGAAATGGCGCAACCACGCAGAACCCTGGAGTCAGTACTACTGTGAATGGCGCGGGCAACAGCTCGGCATTCAAGGCGTTCAACCCGTTTACGGAGACGCCAGTGGAAGGCGTGAACTACGGGAAGGCTTCGAATTTCGGACAGGCAACGTCATTCTTCGGTTACCAGGCTTCACGAACCTACGGTTTCTCGGTCGGAGCCCGCTTCTAGAAGTAACTGCTACCGATCCGGAAAAACCCCGGCAAACGCCGGGGTTTTTCTTTTTGGTCACTAAAGATTCGCTAAGTTGTATATTCCGCTTCAGAAATCCGAATTCAGCAAAGGGGGGACTCCGCGAAATCGTTGATTTCAAAGAAGTCACTTGCAGTAAGACAGTGGCCGGACGCGTGCTTACCAAATTGATATCCCGTTCTGTCGCAGTGTCAACGCAGCAAAACTTCAAGCAGGAGGAGAGATGAAGATTCGGTTCCTGGTCGCACCTCTGATGTTGCTTCTACTCATTTCTGCCGGCACCCTCTTCGCCCAGGGCGTTCAGACAGCCACGCTCACAGGCACGGTTACCTCACTGTCACCGTGAGATCGCCTGCGCTAATGGGCGAGCGGACTGCAGTGACGGCTACTACCGGCGATTACCTCATCGCCGAGCTTCCGTCCGGTGACTACAAGATCACCTACGCCCTAGAGGGCATGCAGACGACCACCAAACAGATGCATCTGATCATCGGCTTGCCCACTCGCGTCGAGACGCAGATGAAAGTCTCCGCGGTGACCGAGGCGATCACCGTCACCGCAAGCAGCCCAGCGGTGCTGGAAAACACGACGGTCGGCGCAAACATAAAAGCGCAGACCGTTCAGCAACTGCCGATTCTGCGGACGCCGATGGATATCGCATCGATCTCTCCCGGCGTTACTGGAGACAGAGGCGGCCGCGCAACCACGCCGGTCGCCAATCAGCTCTCGATCAACGGCGGAATCGCCTATGACAACAACATCCTGATCAACGGCGTCAACATGCAGGACAACATCTTCGGCAATCCGAACAATCTGTTTGTCGCAGATGCGATTCAGGAGACGCAGGTTCTCACCTCCGGCATCTCCGCCGAGTACGGGCATTTCACTGGTGGTGTGATCAACGTAATCACGAAGAGCGGCGGCAATACCTTCTCCGGATCGTTACGCGACGATCTGACGAAAGCGGGTTGGACCGCCCTGACGCCCTACGAGCAGGGATTCCGCGGCGTCGGCGTCACTAGGGCAGCGGTGGCACCGCACACGGGACACCTCTCACATGTTTATGAGGGAACTCTCGGCGGGCCGATCCTGCGGGACCACCTCTGGTTCTTCGCTGCTGCGCACAAAGAACAAACCGCTGTACCAAACAATCTTCCGGTCACCGGCTACGCATACAACGTCAACACTACGAACAAGCGACCCGAAGGAAAGCTGACCGGTACCATTGGTTCCAGCCAGACGTTGCAAGCTGACTACATCGACAATCCCGTCCGGCGCAACAACGAAATCCAGGTTACGCCGATCGATACGACCGCAATTGCACACAACTCGCTGCGCGTCAATTACGGATATGTCGGTAACTATTCGGGCGTTCTGACCAGCAACCTCTTCGCCGAGGCGCGCTACTCGAAGAAGGTGTTCCGATTTGTGAATACCGGCGGCACATCGACAAACGTCTTCGACAGCCCGATCCGTACATCGTCGACGCGCGTCCCGGGAATCACGATCAGCGGAACGTACAACGCGCCGTACTTCGATGCCACCGACCCCGAAGATCGCGACAACAAACAGTCATTTGGGGCCCTGTCGTACTTCCTATCCAAACCGCGCTTCGGAAGTCACGACATCAAGGCCGGCTTCGAGCAATTCGTCGACACACGCACTGGCGGCAACAGTCAGTCGGCGACCAGCCGCACGTATTACACGGCATACAAGCAGACCAACGGCGTTCCCGTCCTCGATGCGAATGGGCACCTCATTCCGGTCTGGAGTCCGATTTCCGCCGGAGCGAGCATCGATTCGCGGATGGCCATATGGCAGGCCATTCGCGGCTCGAAGCTTGATACAACCACGAATTCCTTCTTCATCAACGACCGCTGGAACCTGAATAGCAATTTCGCATTCAAT
>QHVY01000023.1 GCA_003223695.1 Acidobacteriota bacterium | reverse complement strand
TGGGAGTAGGTTTCGCGGTGGTGAAGCTCCAGACTTTGTCGGCAGCCATCGCATTTCCGGCGATGTCTTTCACACCGCTACTGCCGCCGAGGATCTTCGCGGTATACGTGGTGAAGTTGCTCAAGACCGCGGTCGGGTGCAGCGTAGCGACGAAGGTGGCGTTGTCGTAGGTGACAGTAGCAGTCACCAGGTTGTTGGCGGCATCGCGCAACGTGAACGTCGTTGTATTGACCGTCGTGGCGTCGACGTTCTCACTGAAAGTTGCGGTGACGTCCGTGTTCGTTTCGACGACCGTGGCCGCGTCCACCGGCGAAGTCTGAGTCACTGTGGGCGCGGTGTGATCTCCCGTCGTTGTGTCAAACACGACGTCCACCCAGTAGTTGGGGCCGTCGCCCGAATCAGTCGGGAAAGCTGGCGGTCCGTACTTCCACGTACCGTTGGGGCCGTCAAATCCGTTGGCCAATGCGCGCAGCGGCGAATTGAGGTATTCGGACCCGAAGTACGGGTCGGTACGCGAAAATTGCCCGGCGCTGGTGTGATACGCCGCGACATAGGTCGTATCTTGATTAATGGCCACCGGCGAAGAGAAATTGGCCTGTCGCCATCCTGCAGAGGGTCCAGATGGGAACGTCGCACTCGCGAGCAGCGAACCGCTCGAGGTATACAAATACCCGATGTTCGTCGAGTTGGCTTGGATGTTCTCGGCGGTCTGGTAGAAACGTACGCCAAGGATGTAGCCGTTCAGAGTGGAGCGGAACCGCATGCCGAGATTGATTGCGTTGGGATCGTTTGAATTCGCGCCTCCCACTGTCGAGTCGTTCCACAGCGAGCAGGGACAGCCGGTGTTCGGTGCTGTCGTGAATGTCCACGTCTTATCGGCGACGAGCGCATTCCCGGCCACGTCTTTCACGCCGGAAGAGCCGCCTTTGACTTTGGCCGTGTAGGTTGTCGAGAACGCGAGTGAAGACGAGGGGGCGAGTGTGGCGGTCTTACTACCTGATGAGTACGTGACGGACGCCGGGACCAGGGCGTTTGAGGGATCACGCAACTCCATCGTGCTGGTGTTAATTGTCGCTGGATCCATTGCCTCATTGAATGTGGCGGTGATGTTCTGCCCCACACTCGCGCCCGTGGCACCATCGGCGGGTGAGGTAGAGGTGATCGTCGGCGGAGTTGAATCCGTCACACTCGTGTTGAAGACGACGTCGACCCAATAGTTCGAATACCCGTAAGTATCATTGGGGTACGCACCGGCTGCTCCATACTTGAACACGCCATTGGATCCCTGCACGTTTTCCGCGAGCGCGTGCAGGGGCGGGCTGTCGACACCTGCACCGTTGAAGTAGCTCACGCTCTGCGCGTAATTTCCGGTCGGCGTGTAGTAGGCGGCAATGTAAGTTGTTCCCGCTGTAATCGCCACTGGCGGATTGAGTCCGACTTCCTGCCAGCCCGAGCCGCTTTCGCCCGTAAACGTCGCCGAGGCGAGCAGGGTCCCGAACCCGGTGGGTGGTGCCGTCCACAGATAAGCTGTATGCGTTCCGGTATTGTCTGCGTACTTGTAGAAGCGGAGTGCGGTGATGTAACCATTGAGATCGGATTGGAACTTGACGCCGACGTTGACAGCACTGTCGTTACTCTCCGAACCGACGGCAACGGAAGGCGACCAAAAGCTGCACGGGCAAACGATCGGCGCCGCTGATCCGACGGTGACTGTGACTCCACCGCCCGGTGATTCGGTATTCAGACTGTCATCGGTTGCCTTGCTACGAATCGTGTAAGACCCGGTCGTGGTGGGCGTCCACTTGTAAAACCAGTTCGCACGTCCGACTGCCAGGTGCCAAGTCGTGCCGCCGTCGAGAGACACTTCCACTCCACCGACTACTCCACCTCCACCGTCCGTGGCGGTTCCGGTGATGGTGACTTGTGTACCGCTCGGCAATGTCGGGCCAGCGGACGGTGAAGTAATCGTTGAAGTGGGAGCTGTGCTGTCGGCGGACGCGCTGGCGATGGCGAGACCGGCTTGGATCGACCCCGGTTGCACGCCCATATCAGCAAGAAGATTTACTGTGGCCTGCTGCATGCGGACGTCGGGGTTGGGAATTTGCGAAGGCTGACGGACGCCAGAGTTATGGTTGTTGTCAAGCCCCCACGTCCACTGAATGGTGCCAGCACTAAAGACCAGCGCTGTGCCACTGCGATGCAGTGTCATGTTATGAGTAGCCGTACCGCTCGTATACGTTGAGCCGTAGTCCCGAAGGTACGCCTGACCGGAGGCTACCGTTTGCGAGAGCCGGATCTGTCCGGCGGGACGCAGTCCATTGTCTGGATCTTCATCCCATTCGTAGCCGAGAACGCCATTCGGCAGCGTGGCGATGGCTCCGGTTGGGAGTTGCGTAATGGAAGGGATGTTTCGCCAGAAGCGCATTTTTCCGTCTTCGGCCGGGACCTCCATTGTGTCGGTGCCGTCCCGATTCACCCTGTAGAGCGTGCCAGTCAGCGCGTTTTGCGGACGGCCGCCGTCATGCGGTCCGAACCGTGGGTCCATCCACGTTCCCGTCCACACGCCGGGCAGAGGGTCGATCTTGGAGTTCGATTGAGTTTCTTTGTAGCAGACGAGCGTCCGGTAGGTTGTCGGTCCGTTATACGTCGTGTCGGGATTTGTCGGCGTAGGTGTCCCAGGCAGAATGTTGTTTTCCCATCGGGTTTTCCAGAACACCTCATTGCCGCTGAAGAACGCCAGGTTCACGCCGGGGTTGGCGTCGCGCGCCGCCTCGACGTTTGCACGCTGGCCGCCGGACCAGTACTCATCGTGTCCGACGGAGAAGAAGACCCTGTGGTTCCTGATCAGATTGCCGCGGCGGTCACTATCCATCCCGGTGAAATAGCTGACGTCGAAGCCGTTTGCCTCCAGCCACCGCACCATCGGGATCTCGGGACCGAATAGCCAGCTTTCCTGATTGTTGTCTGCGGTATTGAAGGGCCGGTTGTAGCTGACCTTGTACGCGCGGCCTCCGGCACCGACATAAAGGCTGTTGCCGCCGTAGCTGTTGTACGCCTGCCACGTCTCGTCAGAGGTTTGAAAGAGAAGATCGGAATGACTGGCATCATTCCGGACAACAAATACAATGTGACTGGCGCCATTCGTGTCCTCACGGACGAGCCTGGCGATATAGATTCCGGAAACTGCGTTCGCGGGAATCGGCCACGTTGCGGAAACGGACCAGTTGCCGCAGTCCAAGATCCCTGTGTTGTCATCGCTGAGACAGGCGGCTTGATTGGTCTTCGTCGTACTCGTATTCGCAATGGTGGCCACTTTGCGCGCGCCATTTCCGCCGTAATAACCGAGACGGTAGATGTCGATGTGATAGGCGCTCGCTGCGGTCGTGATTTTGAATTGGGCCGTAGCGCCTGCGTTGTAACTGATGTCAGTAGCGAAGCCCTGAATCGTGGAATCGCCCGATCCGGTGATTCCCCATTCGCTCTGCGGATTTCCAGCGAGGCAGTTCTCACCGACGATGTTGTTCGGCGGCGAAGCGCAGTCAGCGGCGGCGGGAGTGACCGCAAGAAATTGCGCCAATAGTAAAGAAGCGGCCAGAACAAACAACTGACTCAATGGAGTTGCACGTTTCGTCGACGGCTGCATGGAATTCCCCAAAGTTTTTTGTTGGACTGCTTTCACGAGGACCAAACGCAATGCGACCGCAGAATCGCGGTTACTGCGATGCGGCAGATTGCGCTAAACGACGCGCCATTCCATCAAGACAACTCCGCAGGATCGACGGGGAAAACCCGCATGCGACGGCAGGGAAAACCTCATGGAGTCCCATGCGACGAGATGTGATGCAGATCACAATCGGGGCATGTCTTATGCACAATAACTATTGGCTGCGAGAGATCGAGGTAGCTAAGTCAGGCCGGGAGGCAGCCGGACAATTTTTTCAGGAGAGGGCCGTCGTTCGTTTTGTGTTCATGGACGCAAGCGGCGGTTTATGGAGCGATGCGAAGAGCGAAAGTTCTCATAGCCCGGCAACGAGCGCAGAACCTATCGCGTTACGCACCTTCGCGTTTCAAAATCGAAGAGGTTTCTCAGATGAGCGGTCTCATCGATGCGATCGTGAACCACATGCCTCACGTCGTTGTACTTCCCATCGACTTTCCAGGTCTTGGCGGCGCTCGAGGAATTCGCGACGTGCGGCGGTTGAGTCCCGCATCGAAGATCGTCGTTCTATCGGGATCAATGGATCCTACCGAAGAGCTCGAAGTGCTGCGTCGCGGCGCGAAAGGTTATTCTGGTCCAGTGGGAACCGATGTGTTGTTCAAGATGGTCGACAAGGTGCAGCAGGGCGAAGTGTGGGCGGGACGAAAAACGATCGGCGCCCTTCTCGATGAATATCAGGCTGCCGGCGATCTGGCGCCTCGCGAGTCCACGATCGCACAAACCGACCTGCAGCGGCTGACCTCGCGTGAGCGTCAGATTCTTCGTTTTCTCAGCGAGGGCGCCAGCAATAAAGAGATCGCCAAGGCATTGAGTGTTTCCGTGTCGACGATCAAAGCACATCTGACGAAAATTTTTCGAAAGCTCGGTCAACCTGATCGCGTCCGTCTCGCGCTTTATGCCGCCGCCCTCGGCCTGCAAATGCCACAAGAGTCGTAAAGACGGAGTTGGTGTTATCATGATTTGCGGATTAGTATTCCTTACGCCTCGACGTATATAAGTCCTTAAGAATGAGGGACATGGCCGGGCTGTGCCATAGACCTCAGTCCAATTGACTTCCCTCCTATCGCTCTCTAGCATCCCAGCCTGTCCAAATAATAAAGTCGAAATTGACCCACTAAGAGAGAGGTTGGCGTCCGTTCTTTCCCATGTACCGCACTCGAATCGTTGCATTGGAGGATTGCGCCGTAGTTCACACCAGGCCCGGAGAAACCGCTAGTTGGATCGCTTACGAAACGCCGGGTGGGATGCGATGCCGAATGAGGTTCGCGTGAAAATCGTTTCGCACGCCGACATTGTCGCAGCGCGTCAAGAGGCGCGTGCCCTGGCGATCGAAGCGGGCTTCTCGCTTTGTGATTCCACTCTCATCACCACCGCCATTTCTGAGATGAGCCGCAATGTTCTCGAGTACGCGCAGACAGGCGAAGTGACGATCTCGCTTCTCAGAAATGGAACGAAGAGCGGCGTGAAAATTGTCGTTCAAGATTGCGGACCGGGCATTGCCGACATCGGACAAGTCATGCAGGACGGTTATTCGAGCCGCAAAGGCATGGGCATCGGTCTGCCTGGCACGAAGCGGTTGATGGATGAATTCGAGATCCGATCCAAGCTCGGCAACGGAACGACCGTGACAATGAAGAAGTGGAACTGGAATCAATGAGCAATCTCGCGGCGGCGATCAAAGTGGGGGAGCGTTATCAGAACGCGCTGCTGGAGTACCTCGCTGCTCCCGAGGAAACCGCGCTCCTCGGCGGATACGATCTCGGCCGCCGGGCGCTCAGCGAAGGACTCGGCGTGCTCGAACTGGCGACGATTCATTCTTCTGCAGTTGCAACGGCTTTGAACTGCGCACCCGACGGAGACGAGCGGGAGCGATTTCTCAGCACGCACACGGCATTCTTCATTGAGGCACTGTCGCCGTTTGAAATGGGTCATCGCGCATTTCGCGACGCAAATGCAATATTGCGGCGTATGAACGACATGCTGGAGGGACAAGCGAAGCGGATCGCGTACGCGCTGCATAGCGAAGCCGGTCAGTTGCTCGCCTCACTGCACATGGAGCTCGCGAATACGGCGCGCGATCTACCGCCGGAGAAGACGACGCATCTCACAAAAATTCGCGAGACTCTTCTGGAGATCGAAAATCGTCTGCGCAATTTGTCGCATGAGCTGCGTCCTCCCGTACTCGATGATCTTGGGCTCGCTGCTGCTTTGGCATTGATGGCTCAAGGCGTCTCGAGCCGATGGGGGCTGCCGGTGATCGTCACTGTCGACTTGAAGGGAGATCTCCCGGCAGTCATCGAGAACACCGTGTATCGCACGGCGCAAGAGGCTCTGACGAACGCGGCGAAGCATTCCGGCGCGAACCGCGCGGAGGTCAGAGTGCGGCAATCGGATCGCAAAGTCGTGTGTTCCGTTCGTGACGATGGCAATGGTTTTGACGATACGGGCGGCCTTCGAAAAAGCCGGCCGGGACTTGGACTGACTGAAATCAAAGAACGCGTAGGCGCCCTCGGCGGAATCGTCCGCCTTGCGCGCAACGGAGATCGCGGCACGGATCTCAGGATCGAAATTCCTTTGGACATTTGAGCATGCCACCGACAATCATCCTTGCTGACGATCATTCTGTTGTACGCCAGGGCATCCGAATTCTTCTCGAGCGCGAGAGCTTCGAGATCGTTGGCGAAGCGGTCAATGGATTCGAGGCGGTTAGCCTCGCGCAAAAGCATCAGCCCGACATTGCCGTCCTTGATCTGTCGATGCCGGTCATGAACGGCATCACGGCGATCGGTCAAATTCATGAAGTCTCTCCTCGCACGAAATCGATTCTGCTGACGATGTACACCGAGGAGCATCATGTGTTGCAGGCGCTGCGAGCGGGAGTGAAGGGTTGCGTCACCAAGACACAAGCCGTCGAACACCTCATCACGGCGATTCGGGAAGTCTGTGCCGGCGGCGTGTACTTGAGTCCGAGTGTTTCGGGCGCGGTGGTTCAGGCGTACCTGGCAAAGAGCGACACGCCGTACGATCCGCTGACCGATCGCGAGCGTCAAGTCCTGCAACTCGTCGCTGAAGGCAATACGACGAAAGAAATCGCGATTATTCTCGGCGTGGCCGCGAAAACCGCGGAGACGCACCGCGTCAAAGTGATGGACAAACTCGACATCCACTCGACCGCGGCTCTCGTGCGTTACGCGATTCGTCGCGGACTGATCCAGGCCTGAGCCGACTGCACAGTAAAGTTCCCGACGTGGCGAAGGTTTTTCCGCGCCGTGATCGGCATTTTCCCGTATGTCCGAGCTGTGCCGTCATCTGATAATGCGCTCTGTAGTGTCATGACCGCGAAGATGCCGACGATTAGCGTCTATCACGCCGCTCTGCTCGATTATCTGTTAGGCAGCGGCGAGTCGGGGCTCGCGCATGCGCAGGAGCTGGGGCGCACCGGCCTAGACGCGGGATGCGGTGTTCTGCACATCCTGCATGTGCACGAGGAAGCGCTCAACATGATCCTCGAGTCGACGCGTGGCTCAACAGCCTTCTGGGACAGCGCTACAGGTATGAAGTGAGCGAAACTGTAGCAAGAACGGGTCGCGGTAGCCTCGAGGGAATGGAACAACGCCTGAACATTGGACTCATGGCGCGAGCGGGAACCCTGCTCAGTTCGCGAGGATTCATCCTCGCGCTCGTTGCCGCGGGCATCGCGCTGCGCCTGCTGCAGTATCTCGCCAACCGCTCCTTGTGGCTTGACGAATTGAGGCTCACCCTCAATATCCTGGAGCGTTCGTACGCGGGGCTGACGTCCCCGCTCGACTACAATCAAGGCGCGCCGATCGGATTCTTGCTGCTGGTGAAAGCGAGTACGGAACTCTTCGGCCGGTCCGAATATGCGCTCAGGCTTGTGCCCTTCATCTTCGGGATTGTCTCCGTCCTCCTGTTCTACAGAGTCGCCCGGGACTTCATTGTTCCATCCGCCGTCCCGCTTGCCGTCGCGCTGTTTGCGATCCTTCCCCCGCTGGTCTACTACTCGTCCGAGGTGAAGCAGTACAGCGGTGACGTCATGGCAACACTCCTCTTGCTCGGCATGGCCCGTCCCTTCGCCGCGGCGCGGGCGTACGCGATTCCCAGAGCGCTCCTCCTGGCGCTCGTTGGCGCCGTTACGCTCTGGATCTCACACGCGGCCGTCTTTACCCTCGCTGGGATTGGTGTGGTCATTCTTCTGCCGTCCTTTGTGAGGGGTGATCGTAGGAGCAGGCTGGCTGTGCCGCTCGTTGCCGGCATATGGATGCTGAGTCTGACCGCCTTCTATCAGGTTTCTCTCAGGCACATCGCCTCAAATCAGATGCTGCTGCAGTACTGGAATCAGGACTTCGTTCCGCCCTCTCTGTCGGTCTCCACGGCCAAGTGGCTCGTCACGCACGTCGCTGACCTGTTTGCCGATCCCGCGCACTTTCGACCTCCTGGCGTAGCTATGTTTGCATTTGCCGTGGGATGTGCCGTTGCGTTCTTGCGAAACCGCAGTCGATTTTGGCTCATGATTTCCCCACTTGCTTTTGCCTTTCTCGCTGCGGCACTCCAGAAGTACCCGTTTGGCGGCCGGCTGCTTCTCTTTGCCGTCCCCCTGCTGATCCTGCTTGTCGCTGAGGGCGCCGCGATCGTCGCCGGCATCACCTGGGATCGCGCGCCTGCCATTGCCGTGATTCTCGTCGGCCTTCTTGTCTTCTATCCGGCCACCGAGGCGCTGGAGAGCGCCGTTGCCCCGAAGGGCCGGGAGGAGATCAAACCTGTGCTTGCCTACGTCATGGCCCATCGCCGGGATGGCGACGAGCTCTATCTCTACGGCCCTGCCCGGTTTGCCTTCCAATACTATGCCGTCATGGGTGGATGGAAGCTCCCGGTCATGGTGGGAGTCGATATGCAGGCGACCGAGTATTCCACGCTCGGGGACGACCTGGAACGTCTCCGTGGGCGGGGGCGCATGTGGGTCATCTTCTCGCACATTCGAGGGGATGAGGACAAGTTTTCCCTCTTCTACCTCGACCGGATCGGGCATCGCACCGACGCATTCAGCGCGCAGGGCGCGGCCGCGTATCTCTATGACTTTCGGGAGGGGCCGCAGGGCACTGTAGGCCGGTGAGGCCGGGGCCGCTGCGAGGTCGGCGGGGAGGCATGCCATGGAGTCTGCAGCTTGTGTTGATCACCGGGTGGCGGGTTTCCTGAGTAGGCATCTTGCGGACCGGCTGATCGAGCGGGGATGTGAGATCCTCGGAATGGACAACCTCCGCACTGGGAGCGGAGGGAAAATTACGCACCTCATCGGCCATCCGCGAGAAGCTTCAGCCTAACGTGGTCATCTTCGATCAGCCATGCCGATCATGGATGGCATCACTGCCATCGGCCAGATCCGGTCTCCCCGCGTACGAAGATCATAGTGCTCACCATTTACACCGACGAGCACCGAGTTCTGCAGGCGCTGCGCGCGGGAGTGAAGGGCTGTGTGACAAAGACCCAGGCGGTCGAGCATCTGATTGTTGCCATCCGCGAAGTCTGTGCCGGCGTGCACCTGAGCCCCAGCGTTTCGGGCGCTGTCGTTCAGGCTTACCTCGCCAAGAGCGACACGCCATTCGATCCTCTCACCGATCGTGAGCGACAGGTCTTGCAGCTGGTCGCCGAAGGCAACACGACGAAGGAAATCGCGATGATCCACGGCGTCGCGGCGAAAACCGCGGAGACGCACCGCGTCAAAGTGATGGACAAACTCGACATCCACTCGACCGCGGGGCTCGTGCGTTACGCAATTCGCCGCGGGCTGATCCAGGTCTGAGCGGTCCACACAGTAAAGTTCGCGTCGCAGCGAAGGTTTTTCCTCTCCGTGATCGGCATTTTCCCGTATGTCCGAGCTGTGCCGTCATCTGATAATGCGCTCTGTAGTGTCATGGCCGCCACGATGCCGACTGTTCACGTCTATCAAGCCGCCCTGCTCGATTACTTGTTGCGCAACGACGAGTCGGGATTGACGCATGCGTACGATCTTGGACGCACGAGCTTCGATGCCGGCTGCGGTCTGCTGCAGATTCTGCACGTTCATGAGAAAGCGCTCGGCATCATCCTCGACTCCGCACCGATCGATGATGAGATCCGCCGCCGCGTAAACGCGTCAGCGAAATTCCTCACCGAAGCCCTCTCGCCGTTCGCGATGGCCACTCACGGGTATCGCGACCTCCTGAAAACGCGTTCGTGAACACCTCGGGATGTTTTCCCTCGCGCTGGATGCGGGGTTTCCCCCACTCTTTTCGGGAGATGCCTTGATGATGGAAATCACATCGGAATGCAGTATGCGCGCAGCGCGAGCTCACGCTTTTGGCATTCTTGTGTGGACACGCGTAGGAAGTTGTGGAGTTATCTGTGATGAACGCGTTTGTACCCGGCCTAACCGGGAGAAGCGAAAGGGGCGGAGCCTGCCCGCAGTGGTACGCGATCTGGACGAAGAGTCATTCGGAACAGATGGTCGCCGACCAGCTCCTGGCGAAAGACCTCGACGTTTTCCTGCCGAAGATCAGCATCTGGAGCCGTCGCGGTGGAGTGCGTCACGCGATCCGCGTACCGATGTTTTCGGGATACCTGTTTCTTCAGGGAGACGTGGACAAGAAAATTTATCTGGAAGTCATCAAGTGCCGAGGCGTTGTTCGCATGCTCGGCGAGCGATGGGACAGCCTCAGTCCAATTTCACACCCGGAAATCGAATCGCTGCAGCAACTGGTCAACTCTGGTTTGGCAGTGACGCCCCATTCGTATTTACGCGCAGGCCAGCGCGTCCGCGTCACTGCCGGGCCGCTAAAGGGCGTTGACGGAATTCTGGTCGAGAACAAATCAGAAAAAGGGATTCTCGTTCTGTCGGTCGATCTGTTGCGGCGCAGCATCGCCGTACAGATCGATTGCACCTGGGTGGCCGCCGCATGAAAACAACCTGGCTCGCCGCCGCTGTCCTTGCATTTTCTGTTGTTCAAGTTCGCGCCGACCACCGCGTGACGCTCATTCCTTCTCTGGAAATCACGGAAGTGAATGACGACAATTTGAACTTCTCGCCAGACGAGCCGCTTCGCGATCGCGTCCGCCGCGTCACCCCGGCGCTCGCATTGCGATTCGACTCTCCGCGGTGGTCGGCTCGATTTCTGTCCGCTGTCGATAGCGAGCAATATGCGAGTCATTCCAATCTCGATGACAATCTCGCGCGCGAGCGCGCGACGCTCAACATTCAATATCAGGCGAGTTCACGATTGGTTTTCTCCGCCGACAGCTCGTTCCTCGGCACGAACACTCTGGCCGACCTCAATACCGACACAGCGCTCGGCGTCATCGGTGGCGACGAACGTCGTGAACGGCATTGGAATGCGTTCGCGGGAACAGTCGATCGCGGTCGAGCGCCGCGTGACTCCGCTCCTTGCGTTCACCATTGATTATGAGCACAGCCGTTTTCTGTTCACGGGTCGAACCTCGCAGTCGATCGAAAGTCATTCCCTTCTCGCCGGTTGGAGTCGAAATCTGGGAGCACATGATCGAGTGACATTGCGCCTTGGGCCTCGCTTCAGCGACGGGTCGCCTTCGGCGGATATTTCCGCGTCTCTGAGGCACAACTGGAAACGCAGCTCGATCGACTCTTCAATTCTTCGCAATCAGACGGCCGTGATCGGATACGCCGGGCCGGTAGAGAGCGAGAGTGTGCAGTCAAAATTCTCCTTCACGTCGCAGCGTCAATGGATCGCATATGCCGAGCCGGCCGTGTTCCGAACGAGACAAGATCGGCGGCAGGGAATCGTCTATCGCATCTCCGTCGGTTCGCGCTGTGCGATCGGGTCATTCCTTGGCGCAGATGTGAGGTATAGCCGCGATACACAGCACGGTGCGATTGATCCCCTTTGGGCGAATGCCCGATTTTCTCATTCGACGTTTTGAAACCGGCTCATGACCTCCTTGATCGTTTGCCTGGCCCTCTGTTCGATCTCACGAGCGGATGAGCCGGTGGCGGTCACCAACACCCTTCCCGAGTATCGCATCGGGATCGACGATGTACTCGATATCGCCGTATGGAATGTCGCTGAGCTGCAGAAAACGGTACCGGTCAGACCGGATGGAAAGATCTCACTTCCATTGGTCAACGACGTTGTCGCTGCCGGTCTAACACCGATGGAGCTGCGCGATCTGTTGACGAAGAAAATCGCCACCTATGTCAAGGATTGTGATGTATCGGTCGTCGTCCGCGAGATCCGCAGTCTCAAGGTTTCGGTCATCGGGCAGGTTCGCACCCCAGGACGCTATGACATCAAAGGTCCGGCAACAGTGTTCGATGCGCTTGCGCTCGCCGGCGGCTTCACCGAGTTTGCGGCCCGGCGAAAGATTACGATTATTCGACAATCGCAGCGTCTTCGTTTCGACTATGACGCCGCAATTGCGAACGGCAGCGTCAACAACAATCTTTTTGTAAAACCGGGAGACATCGTCGTCGTACCGTGACATCAAATGGCACAATCAGCGTTCCGAGATTCTGGATTTGACCTTGCGCTCGCAATTCTGAGACGGCGCAAATGGGTTGCCCTGACGGCGCTCGCAGCGACTCTGTCGCTCGCTCTGCCGTTTGTTGTCTATCTGCCGGATGTCTATCGAGCAGAGGCGACGGTGATCATTGAAAATCCAGACGCGTCATCGGCGTTCGTACACGGTCCGATGCCCGACCTCGAGACTCGGCTGATTACGATTCAGCAGGAACTTCTCAGCCGCTCTCGATTGACGGATCTCATCGCGCAACTCAACCTCTATCCAGGCCCGCGGCGTCGCGCGTCGATGGAGGCGCTCGTCCAGCGCCTGCGCCGGGATGTTCACGTGGAACTGTCCAGATCCGATCGTGGACGGGCGACGACGATCGGTCTGAAGATCTCGTACATCGGCCTCGATCCGAGAAGCGCGGCGGCGGTTCCCAACACACTCGCCACGCTCTATGTCGATGAAAACACCAAGATCCGCGAACGCCAGACGGCGCAAATGGCAGAATTTCTCAAGACCCAGTTGAAGGGAGTGCGCCAAGCCGTTGATGTTCAGCAGGCGCGTTTGAATGGCTTCAAAGAGGGGCACGCCGGACAACTTCCCGAGCAGCTCTCCATGAATATGGTTGCGCTGGAGCGGTTGAACGAACGGCTGCGGCTCAATCTCGACGCTCAAGCCAGAATCGTCAGACGTCAGGATCGCGGCGGCGCTGTTATCGCCGCAGAAGAAGTTGTTGATCCGCTGCAAAACCTCGAGCAGCGGCTCGCCGAGCTCCAGAGCAAATTCACCGACAATCATCCTGATGTCATTCGCCTGAAAGCACAGATTGCCCAAACGGAGCGCGAGCGTGCCGCGAAGCCGAGCCGTCCTGCAAAGCCAAAGATCGAATCGCCCGCCAATGTTGATCCGGACGTGAATGCGCTGCAGGCGGAAGAGCGCACGCTGCGTTCACAGATCGCTGCATACGAACAGCGGATTCAGTCGATGCCGAAAGTGGAGCAAGACCTGGAAGCCCTGCAGCGCGACTACAGCTCCACGAAAGATTCTTACGATTCGCTCCTGAAACGTTATGAAGAGGCCCAACTTGCCGACAGCCTGGAGCAAACGAAACAAACGGAGCTGTTCCGAATTCTCGACAACGCGATTGTGCCTACATTTCCAGCGGCGCCCAATCGAGGGCGCCTGATGCTGATGGCCTTCTTCCTCGCTGTGGCCTTCGCGCTGGGAGCGATGCTCCTGGCGGAACACCTTGATACATCATTTCACACCGTCGGTGAGCTGCGTCAATTCACGACCGTTCCCGTCCTGGCGAGCATTCCGTATGTTCCGACTCGTACGACGCTCGCGACGGCGCTGCGCATTGTGCTTTCAGCGGCGGCGATCGCCGTCTTTTGCGTCCTCCTCGCCGGGCTTGCGTATCGAACTGCGCGAGAAAACACTCAATTAGTATGGATGTTGTCCGCACCAAGAGTATGACCGCCACTCTCGTTACCGACTCTGAAGCAGCGACTGATCGAGAGGATCTCGATCCGCGGCTGGTCAGCTTTCTGAAGCCTGAATCGTTCGAAGCAGATCAGTATCGGATGCTGCGATACGCAATGGAACGCGCATGTCCGTCTGATGGAAGTCGGGTCATCGCCATCACGTCGCCGATCTCCGGTGACGGAAAAACATTGACGGCCGTGAATCTCGCGGGGACGATTGCCCGAGGCGGACAATCACGTGTCCTCATGGTGGACGCCGATCTGCGACGTCCTTCTCTCGCCAAGGTTCTGGGCCACAGCAACGTGCATCGTGGCTGGGGTCTGGTGGATGCAATCCTCGATCGCAGGCTGAGTCTCGAGCAGATCGCCTGGCCTCTTCAACCGTTCAACCTTTCGGTTGTGACGTCGCGCCGCCCACAGGCTGATACGTATGAGCTGCTCGCGTCCGGCAGATTCGGCGAGCTTCTTCGCGATGCGCGTCAGCGGTATGACTGCGTTGTTGTGGATACTCCGCCGGTGCTTCCCGCTCCAGACAGCCGCCTGCTCGCGGAATGGATCGATGGATATGTGATCGTCGTCGCTGCCGACAAAACTCCCCGCAAGCTGCTCGAAGAGACTTTCGCCCTGCTCGGTCCAGCCAAGATCCTCGGATTGGTCTTCAACCGCGAGTCTTATAAGGGCTCACGGTACGGAAGGTATTACTACGCTTACAGCTCCCGAAGCTGACCGTCTCGCGAAGAGTGTCACGGTCGAGTAGCAGCGATGAAACGCAATGCTTTGAATGTTCTCGTTTGTCCGGTGTGCAAGTCATCACTGCTGCTCACGGCCGACGAACACGAGGGTCCGGAAGTCATCACCGGCCGGCTGCACTGCGCCCGGTGTGACTCGGCATATCCGATCGTTCGCGGCGTTCCCCGCTTCGTCGCGACGGGCTCCTATGCGACCAGCTTTGGCCGGCAGTGGAACTGGTTCCGCACGGTTCAGCTGGATTCGAAGAACGGCACCGATGCATCGGAACGCGCCCTCCGAGCGGTGACAGGATGGCAAGACAGTGATTACGCGGGGGCGTTAGTTCTCGATGCTGGCGTTGGTGCCGGCCGTTTTGCCGAGTGTGCGGCGCGCAAAGGGGCTGAGGTTTTCGGCATCGATCTGTCAGCCGCGACGGACGCTGCGTACATCAACATCGGCCGGCTGGAGAATGTCCACCTCGCACAGGCCGACATTTGGGCCATGCCCTTTCGCGAAGGAACCTTCGATCTCGCTTACTCGATCGGCGTGCTGCATCACACACCGGATCCGCGGGTGGCGTTCGACAAAGTCGCCGCAGCCGTCAAGACGGGTGGCAGCCTTGCCGTGTATCTCTATGATCGTCACGGACCGGATCACGTCTTCACCGATTTTTGGCGGCGAATTACGACACGCCTGCCGCACGCGCTCATGGCTGTGGTCACGCTGCTCGCGATTCCGCTGTACTTTCTCTACCGTTTACCGATTCTCGGCAAGCTCCTGCATTTCGTTCTGCCGATTTCGATGGAGCCGGATTGGCGCTGGCGTTGGCTTGATACGTTCGACTGGTACACGCCGAAGTATCAGTGGAAGTTTCTTTACCCAGAGGTCTTCCGCTGGTTTCGAGAAAACAGTTTTCGTGATGTGGAGATCTTCGACGGCCCGATCCGCATGAGTGGCGTGAAAACATGCCATCCAGAAGTCTTGGCTGCGGCGCGAAGAGCCTGACCATCGAGCAGATCGCTCCCTTATCTCCAAAATGGGAACCCTCCTTCAACGCGCGCTGATGCCGTTCGCGTTCATCGGAACACTGATGAGTGCGTTGCTTGTGTCACTTCCTGAGCTCCGAAATCCCGTTTCCCTGGGACTTCTGGCACTCACGGCGCTGCTGATGGTGCTGCGCCCAATCGAGCGAGAGATGCGAACGAGCTCGCGGATCAAGAAGCGCCTGCTGCTGATCGGCCATGGTCTGGTGGCGCGGAAGTTCATGGACGAGATCGAACGCTATCCGCAGCGCGGTTTTACGATCCTCGGCGTCGTCGAAGAGAGTCCATCGCTCCAAACGCAACGCTCTCCCTATCTGGTTCTGGGCACAATCCACGAGCTGCAAACGATTGTCGCCGCCGTGAAACCCGAAGTCATCGTGCTCGCGCTCTCCGACCGGCGAGGACGCATGCCGGCCGCCGACCTGCTCGAGTTCCAATCGAATGGCATCGTCGTCGAGGATGTCGCCGATGCTTACGAACATGTCAGCGGAAAACTTCCGATCGAAGTCGTCACGCCGGGCCAGTTGCTTGCCTCACAACGCCTGCGGAAGTCGCGCCTGCTCAAAGGCGCACAGCGAGTGCTGAGCTTCACTGCAGCGTTGATCCTCCTGGCGATTTTTTCGCCGCTCCTGGCCATCGTCGCACTGGCACTCAAGATCGACTCCGATGGTCCAATTCTGTTCCGCCAGACGCGCCTGGGAAAGGGTTTCCGGCCATTCCAGCTCATCAAGTTCCGAACGATGCTGTCAGTCGAAAGGCCCGCATCGGAATGGGTTCAAGACAATTTCGAGCGTATCACCCGACTTGGAAAGTGGTTGCGCATTCTGCGAATCGACGAGTGGCCACAGCTCATCAATGTCATTCGTGGTGACATGAATCTGGTCGGTCCGCGGCCACACCCCGTCAGCAACTTACAACTGTTCCGCGACTCCATCCCGTATTACGCGCTTCGCAGCTCAATTCTCCCGGGTATTACTGGGTGGGCCCAGGTGCGCTACCACTACGCGAATAATCTCGAGGAAGAGACCGAGAAAATGCGGTACGACCTCTACTACATCAAGCACATGTCCGTCTGGATGGATCTAAAGATCATCCTGGGTACTTGCGCCGTTTTGGTTCGCAGTCTCGTACCTTCAATGAAGACCGAAACGCTCATGGTCTCGAAGCCCCGCTTCGGATCCGCGCGGCTGCACGTGCGATCGCGGCCGCAACCGACAACTTCGACAGCATCAGTTACAGCCACCGATGACGCGACCGCAGCGGAAGCTCGTAGAGACAGGCACTCACACATCGCAACATCTTCAACAATCATCCCTAAACCCAGAACGAGAATATGAGCTCTCTAATAACGACGAATCTTCTGACGCGCATCAGCGCGAACTCCCGGGTCACGGAAAAGGGTCGCATCCGCCCCTTGGTCGAGAGCGACGTCGCCCAAATCATGGATTTATCGCGGAGAGTGGCCGAGGTGGGCGAGCATCCGTTCGCGTATTCCGCCGCGTTCCTGAAGCGACTTTTCTTCGAGTTGCCTTGGTGCGATGGGTCTTTGCCTTCGCTGGCATACGAAGATGCCAGCGGCCGATTGATCGGATGTCTTGGCATCATGCCCCGGCCGATGATGTTTCGAGGACGCCTCATTCGGGTCGCTGTAGGTCATCACTTCCTTGTGGACAAGTCGAGACGCGGCACCCGCGTTGCCATCGAACTGGTGCGTTGTTTCCTCGGAGGTTCTCAGGATCTCAGCCTCGCAATGTGGCAGGAGTTTGGGAAGCGCATCTGGACTTCTCTCGGCGGAAGCGTAACTCCGTTGCACAGTTTCTCCTGGACGCGTGCTCTCAGACCGGCGCGCTATGCCCTCGATTTTCTCAAGGATCGTGGACTCCCTGCCTCGGCGGCCGTTCCGCTCCACGCGGCCTGCCAGGCGGTCGATACAACGTTGCGTCTCTTTGGTCCGCGCGCGTTCCCTCTGAAACCTCACGCCCTGTCCGACGATCTCGATGCCGTCACGATGCTGGCCTGCCTGTCCGCATTCGCCAGCGATCGAGCTCTAAGACCATGCTACGACGTCGCATCTTTGGCCTGGCTCCTCGAGACGCTCGGCGAGGCGACGCATCGCGGGCGTCTCCATAAAGTCGCGTTGCGCACTCGCAGCGGCCGTCCACTCGGCTGGTACCTCTACTACTTGACAGTATCGGGCGCTGCGGAGGTGCTGCAGATCGGCGGAAAGGAGAACGCGTTGCGCGAAGTTCTGGATCATCTCTACAACCACGCCCGGCAGCGCGGCGCCATTGCGGTCACCGGTCCGATGGATGCGCGTCTCGTGGCGCCACTCTCCGAAAACCACGGCGTCTTTCATCGTCCGACCAACGCCTGGACGCTCATCCATTCGCATGATCCGCACATTGTTGACGCCATCCATGCCGGCGACGCCTTCCTGAGCAGGTTGGAAGGCACGCTGTAGATGGGATTCTAGGATTGTGAACGCATCGACCGAAGCAGCATGGTGGATTCCCCAGACGGTTCACACGTCCGAGGCTGGATCTCGTCGAGACCCGGAAGCGAAGATCGCTTTTCGCGCGCTGATCGCGTTCACCCTCATTCTTCTGATTTCGCCGCAAAACTGGTTTTCGATGCTCAAGCCGCTGCGGATCGCATTTCTTACTGCCGGCTTGGCCGGCGCTTCGGTGCTGTGGAATGGCTGGGCGCATCGGAAGCCAGTGGTTCTCAACCGTGAGATCTTGGCTTGTTTCGCACTTCCAGCATGGGCCTTCCTCACCTTGCCGCTTTCATACTGGCCGGGGGGAAGCGTCGCGACACTCACGGATCTGTATCTGAAAGCGGTCATTATTTTCTGGCTGCTGCCGAACGTTGTAGCAACAAAGAGCAGGCTCCTTTCTCTGGCCACTGTGCTGTTCGTGTGCACAGTGCCGCTTGCCGGTACCGGCGTGAAGAACTTTCTGAGTGGGGTGTTCATCACCCGGACAGATGTGGCGCGAATCGCCGGATATGGCGAGTCGCTCGCCGGAAACCCGAACGATCTGGCACTCATGCTCAATCTGTTGGTTCCCGTCGGCATGGCCCTTTTCCGGAGCGCTCGGAGAACCTCGGTGAGGATCTGCGTCCTCATCATTCTGGCAATCGACGTCGTAGGTGTGATCGTGACCTTTTCACGCGCGGGATTTCTAGCCCTGGCTGCGATCGGCGCCACCTACTTTCTTAAGCTGGTCCGGCGTCCAGGAGCGGATCGGACGTTGGCGTTCGCCATGCTGATGATTGCCATCTTGTCGTTGCCGTTGTTGCCTCAGTCGTACATCAATCGCGTGGCGACCGTGACGTCGATCGACTCCGACATCACCGGATCGTCTCAGGCCCGATGGCGCGACACCATTGCTGCGGCTCAATTCGTTGTGCAGCACCCGATCATTGGCGCCGGAATCGGAATGGATGCTCTTGCGCTCAACACCGTGCGAGGAGCGAAGTGGAGTGAGGTCCACAATGTCTATTTTCAGTATGCCGTGGACCTTGGAGTGCCGGGGATCGCTCTTTTTCTCTTCTTGTTCTACGGAGTTCTCGACGCGGCGCGGTCATCGCGGAGGCGCCTGGCAGACGTGCCGGAGCATCGAGATCTTTTCTTTCTCACCGAAGCTCTGGAGATCAGCCTGATCGTCTTCGCGCTTTCCGGTCCTTTCTATCCCGTCGCCTACAACTTTTACTTCGTCCTTGCCAGAAGCCACCGTCCTGTGCAGGCCAGTCGATGATGATCAATCGTCGCCAAGGGGATGAAGCGGTGAGGCTGCTGAAGTTCGTAGCCATATTCGCCACCGGCGGCACGGAGCGGCAGTTCGTGAATCTGGCCCTTTCGCTCGAAGGCTCGCGATTCAGGGTTCACTTCGGTTGCTTGCGGCGGTGGGGTCAGCTCCTCGAAGAGATCGATGGGCGCGGCATCCCCATCTTCGATTATCAGGTGTTCACATTTCGAAATCTCAAGGCGGTGCGAGCCCAATGGCGGTTGGCTCGCGACATCCGACGACACGGAATTCAGATTGTGCACACGTACGGCTTCTACGCGAACGTGTTCGCCATCCCGGCTGCCCGGCTGGCTGGCGCCCGTATTGTCGCGTCCATCCGCGATTTGGGTGTGTATCTGTCGCCGAGGCAGCGGCTCATGCAGCGGATTGTGTGCCGGTTCGCTGATCGGATCGTGGTCAACGCCAACGCGATCAAAGATTGGCTCGTCGCTGACGGTTGCCCGGCTGACCGCATTATCGTGATTCCTAATGGCCTCGATTTCGAGCGCTTCCGGCCGGTTGAGCGAACTGGAACCTTGCACAAGGAGGTCGGTCTGCCCGCTGGCGCACCGCTCGTCGGTGTGGTTGGCCGCCTCGCGCCCCGTAAGGGTCTCGAAGATTTCTTGAGCGCGGCAGCCGTTGTTGCATCGCGCTTCCCGTCAGCACGCTTCCTGATCGTTGGCGAAGAAGTCTTCGCCACTCGTGGCGAGGCTATTTGGAAGGATGGCAGTTTTACCCGCGAACTGAAGCGGCAGGTCGCGCAACTCGGCCTTAATGATCGCGTCGTCTTCACCGGATTCCGCCCGGACGTCGAGCGGATCCTGCCGGAGCTCACTGTTTCAGTCCAGCCGTCTCTGAGCGAAGGATTGTCCAACACGTTGCTCGAGTCCATGGCTGCGCGCGTGCCGGTCGTCAGTACCTCCGTGGGTGGCGCCGTCGAGGTCGTGCAGGATGGGGAGAACGGTCTGCTGGTGCCGCCCGCTGATCCCGATTCGCTTGCCAATGCGATCTGCCGCTTACTCGACGCGCCGGCCTTCGCCGGTCGCCTCGCAGAAGCGGGTCGCCGGTCAGTCATGGATCGCTTTTCGATGAAACGAATGGTGGAGAGCACAAGCGATCTCTACGAATCTGTCCTGAACTCGAATGGTCACGCGCAGATGCGCACCGCAGAAGGATGACGATGAAATTCGATGCGCTCGTGCTTGATGCCGGTCTGCGGCAATCGCTCGTAACCGTCCGATCGTTGGGCCGCCGCGGACGATCCGTTGCCGTGCTGGAGAGAGTCGGTGACGTTCCGGCCTTTTCGTCGCGCTGGTGTCAACGGCAGTACGTATGTCCGACGAACTGTGCGACCGAGACATACTTGGCTTTCCTGGAACAACTGCTCGAGCTCCCCGGCGCGCGTGTGCTTATCTCGTCGAACGATGGGACGATCGAATTGCTCCGCCGGCACCGTGCGCAGTTGGAGAAACGGGTCCGCATCGCGCTGGCGAAGGAGCCGGCTCTGGCCATCGCAGTCAACAAAGAGCGAACCCTGGCTGTCGCGAACCGATTGGGGATCCGCGTGCCGCCGGGTGTCGTCGCGAGGAACGTCGACGACGTACCGTTCGCTTTGAAGGAAATCGGGCTTCCGGCGGTGGTCAAGCCCAACGAGTCGTGGATCTGGAATGGCAACGGCGGAATCCGAGTGAATTGTCAGGTGGTCACCACAGCGGTAGAAGCCCATCATGCCGTCGCTGAGCTGACACGCTTAGGCGGATCGATTCTCTTCCAACGGCTGCTGTCAGGACGACGCGAGGCCGTGAGTCTCCTCTATGCCAACGGGGAGATCTACGCGCGTTTCGCGCAATGGGCAAGGCGAACGGATCCACCACTCGGAGGAGAATCCGTGCTGCGCCAGAGCATTGCCGTGCCAGCTGACATCGGCGCGCAGAGTGAGCGGATCGTGCGCGAAATCGATCTCAATGGCTATTCGGAAGTGGAGTTTCGGCGCGACGGCGAGGGTGTCCCGTACTTGATGGAGATCAACCCGCGACTTTCTGCGTCTGTGGAGATCGCCGTCCGATCCGGCGTCGACTTCCCGTACCTGCTGTATCAGTGGGCGAATGAAGAACGCATCGACAGGATCGAACGCTATCGCGTAGGTGGCTGGATGCGCCATCTCAAAGGCGACATCATGACTACCGTCGCGACGCTCCGCCAGCAGGGCCGACCAGGGATTGTTCCGGCGATGCAGGCGATCCTCGGCTTTAGTTCCTCGTTCTTCAAGCCGATGGCCTACGACTA
>QHVY01000467.1 GCA_003223695.1 Acidobacteriota bacterium | reverse complement strand
TCCGATCGCTGAAGACCTCGAAGATGCAGAAGCGGAGCGGCTGGTCGCTGCAGTGAAAGGAATCACCACGGCAGTGCGCGATGCGCGTGCGAAGCGCGGGCTCTCGCCGAAGGACCGCTTCAAGCTGTACATCAACACGCAGAATGCTCGCGATGCGAACTTCTTCAGCGAATACGGCTACCTTCTCGTCGAGCTTGCGCGGCTGACAGAGGTCGTGGTCAACGGAAAAGTCCCGGCGGATGCACATCACGACGTCATCGAGGGCTTTGCCATCGCCATCGAGTTTCCGGAGAAAGTGGTCACCCAGGAACAGATCGAACGAACGCAGCGCGAGATCGAAAAGAGCAGGAAAGAGCTGGCCTCGCTCGAAGCGAAGCTCGCCAACACACAATTCATCCAGAACGCGCCGGCGGCCGTGGTGCAGCAGGCACAAGCTCGTCACACCGAATTGCGAGCGCGCATCGAGAAGCTGATGCAGAATCAGTAAATGATCGAACTCGACACGCGGCGCCTCGTCGAGCGGCTGACGACGATCGAGTCGATTGCGCTGATTCCGCGTGTCGCGTCGACGAATCTGATCGCCCGCCGCATCGTAGCCGAGTGCATCGAAAACGAGCTGTCGCTGCCGCAGGCGATGATCATCGCCGGCGAGCAATTCGCCGGAGTCGGCCGAAATCAGCGCTCCTGGTCCTCGCCTGCCGGGAAGGGCATTTACGCGACGACGCTGCTCACGCGCGCGGCGACCGACCTTTCCGTGGTTCCGCTCGCGATTGGAAATATTATCGTTACATATTTACATGATCTATTTTCCATCGACGCAAAGATCAAGTGGCCGAACGATGTCCTCGTCGCCGGAAAAAAAATCGCCGGCATCCTCATCGAGGCGCGCATTCAGGACGACCGCGCGTACCTGCTGATCGGTACGGGAATCAACGTCGAGCCGTTCGAGGACGAGGCCCGTCCGAACGCAGTCGCGATCAGCGAAATCGGGCAGAACTTCAAGGGCGTTGCTGCGGCGACGGAAGCGTTCATCCGCCATCTCGACAAACGGCTGAGCGTGCCGTTCGACCGCCAGTCCGTGCTCGACGAATGGCGCGCCCACACGATTCACAAACCTGGTGATCGCATTACGAGCACGATCGGCGATCGCACCGCGAGCGGCACCTGGATCGGGATCGATGATCAGGGACGGGCAATCCTGCGCAATGGCGACGACATTCTCACGATCAGCGCGGGCGATCTGCTGATGTAACCTATTCCAGAATGTCCAATCTTCTCGTCGTGGACGTCGGCAACACCAATGTCGTCCTCGGCATCTATCGCGGTGAAGAGTTGGCGGGCTCCTGGCGCCTCGCCACCGCTCGCGACCGTACCGCCGATGAATACGGGATCCTGACCACACAACTGATCGGCGAGTCGGCGAAGGCGCTCGACGGCGCGATTGTTTCGTCGGTCGTTCCGCCGCTCAACGGCGCATTTGCCTCGATGATCGAGCAGCACTTTGGCATCGAGCCTCTCTTCGTCGAGCCGGGAGTGAAGACAGGCATCGCCATCCACGTCGACAATCCGCAGGAAGTCGGCGCGGACCGCATCGTGAATTGTGTCGCTGCATTCGAGCGCTACGGCGGACCGTCGATCATCGTCGATTTCGGAACAGCGACAACGTTCGATGTGGTTACGGCGAACGCGGAATACGTCGGCGGTGTGATTGCGCCGGGCATCAACATTTCGGCCGAGGCGCTG
>QHVY01000466.1 GCA_003223695.1 Acidobacteriota bacterium | reverse complement strand
TCGGATTCGCAGCCGGCGGATGTAATCGCCGACCGGCACCGGCATCACCACCGATTTTCCCTGCGCCTCGCTCCACTTCACACCGTTCACGAACAACTCCACGCGTGAGACGTTGTCGGCAACCGTGACCGGCACGTACAACGTTCCGTGCACCAGCCCCTCGGGCTTTTGCGTGATGCGGACGGGCTGCGCCAGAAGCGGCGCGGAAAGGAGTAGCGCTACGACCCAAGAAGCGCGAATTTCTTTGTCCCTCCCTTCGGAATCACCTGATCCATCGTGCATTGCCGCGGCGCTTTGTCCGGCCGCCAACGGAGGAATTTCGATCCGTGACGGAAGCGGCCCTGTGAGAAATAGTCGTACTCCACTTCACATACGAGCTTCGGCTTGACGGGTTCCCACTCGCCGGTGCGCTCGCTTGCCCACCGGCTCGGACCGCCGGGAACTCGCACTTCAAACGGATTCTTGCCGCCCAGCGCTTCGAGTTTTGTCGTCAGCGCTTTTCGATCCCCCTTCTTGATCGAAGACGTATGGCCGATGAAGACAAGCCGATCTTCATCGTCGTACAAACCTAGCAGCATTGAGCCGACGGTTTTTGTTCCTTCGCCATATCGAAAGCCGCCGACAACGCAGTCCGCGGTCTTGAGGTGCTTCACCTTGACCATTCCCTCGCGATCGCCGGTGTGATACGGCTCGCCGAGGCGCTTGGCCATCACACCGTCGAGGCCGAGGCCGGAGTATTTGCTGAACCAATCGCGCGCAATTTTTCGATCGCTCGTCGCGGGCGAAAGGTGGAGCAGCGACTCCCCGGGCATCGAGGCGAAAAACTTTTCGAGCTGTGCGCGCCGCTTCTCGATTGGTTGATCGATCAAGTTTTTTCCTTTGAGCACGAGAAGATCGAATGCGAAGTACTGCGCGGCCGTTTCAGAGGCCAGCTTGCGAATGCGAGACTCGGCCGGATGGATCCGCTGCAGAAGATGATCAAATGACAGCCGGCCGTTCACGGCCACCACGATCTCGCCGTCGAGCACGAAATTTTTCATCTTCAGATTGTGGACCGAATCCACCAATTCTGGAAAGTACCGTGCCAGCGGCTGGCCGGCTTTTGACTGAATCGCCACATTGTCGCCGTCGCGAAACACGATCGCCCGAAACCCGTCCCATTTCGGCTCGAACTGCCAGACGTCGCCTTCGGGAATTCTGTCGACGCGCGCAGCCTCCATTGGCGGAAACGGCGGATGAATGGGAAGAGTCATGCAATGGCGTCATCCTGAGCTGAGCGAAGGATCTCAAAATCCGACGGTGTTCGCATCTTGCTCCGTTTTGAACCGGCTAAGAGCCGGTTCTACGTAGAGCCGGCTCTCAGCCGGCTCACTGAGCGAGCGCAGCGAGTCGAATGGGCGGCTCAGGATGACGGCGGGGCGAACAGCTTCCGAAGATCGAACCGTTTCTTCCCCAGCACGGGCTTCCACAGGTCGCCGATTTTCTTGACGCGCTGTCGGATGTTATCGATTTCCCAAGTCACCGGCGCCGACACCGATGCGACCGGCGTCGGCCTGATCGAATAAATCGACGCGAGCGTTCGGCCCCAGGCGTTCTGGTTGTAATCGACGAGAACCCGTCCGTGCGGCCGCTTCACCTTGCGGTACTCGGCCGTGATGATCTGGGGATGCAGCGATTCGAGCTGAATCGCCACCGCCTTGGCGAACGCCCACACGTCTTTTTGCAGCGGGCCGCGCTTGATCGGAATGTAAACGTGAATGCCTTTTGAGCCGGTCGTTTTCGCGTATGTCGGCATCGACAGGCGATCGAGGATATCGCGTACGCGCAGCGCCACTTCGCGCACTCTGTCAAAGTTTGCGCCCGGGCCAGGATCGAGATCGAAGTGCAGGAAGTCGGGGCGGTCCCAATCGTCGCAGCGCGCGTACCACGGATTCAGATCAATGCAGCCGAGGTTGATGAGCCACATCAGCGAGGGGAGATCCTGCACGATCGGGAAATTGACGAGGCCTTCGCTGTGCGGGATGGCACAGATCTCGATCCAATCCGGACGCGGCTCCGGCGCTCGTTTCATGTAGAAAAACTCTCCTTCGGCCCCATTTGGATATCGCTTCATCACCATCGCGCGGTCGGCGAGATGCGGCAGCAGCCATGGCGAGATGTCCGCGTAGTACTGCAGGAGATCGCGCTTGGTGAGCTTGAGCTTCTTCCAGAAAATTTTTCGGAGGTTCGTCAGTCGCACTTCGCGCGCGCCAAAGCGAAGCACGATTTCTTCAGCGTCGCGCGGGATCGTCAGCGTTTTTACTGCCGGCATTGCACCAGCACTTTCAGTGCACCCGAGCGCTGGGCATGGCCGAACGCGGTGATCGCTTTGTCGAGAGGATACGTCGCGTCGACGAGGTCGCGCACCTCGATGCTGCGGTTGGCCAGCAAATCGATCGCTTTGGCGAACGGACCGCAGCGGGAGCCGATGAGTGTGATCTCATCGACAACAAGCGACGATGCGTTGAACGTCAGATCGCCCGCGTATGTACTTTTCATCACGATGGTTCCGCCTGGGCGGACAGCGCGGCGCGCGATTTCGAATCCTGCCGGGCTGCCGCTGCACTCCACAACGATGTCGAATTGTTTCGCCGATACGATGGTGCCGCGTCCGGCGACCGTCAGCTTGCAGCCGGTCAATGCGAGTGTTCGCTCGATCAAGCGCCCGAGCTTTCCATGACCGACGATGAGGACTCGATCGTCGGGCGAAACTGCAATCTGTTCCTGAATCTCCAGTGCCGCGGCGAGGGGCTCGATGAACACGGCATCTTCTGTTGGGATTGTGTCAGGAACTTCATGCAGATTCTCCGCGGGCAGCGTGAGGAATTCGGCGAATGCGCCGTTGCGGCTCTTAATCCCGAGGACCGTGCGATTTTCACAATGCGTCAGCCGCCCCTCGCGACACGCCTCGCACGCATGACACGCCGCGTTGATCTCGCCGACGACGCGCTTTCCATCCAGCTCACCGACGAACTCGTGTCCGGGAATTCCAATGAACGGATAGTAGCCGCGCGCAAGCTCCAGATCAGTGTTGCAGATGCCCGCGAGCAGCACGCGCACGAGCGCGTCGCCGGAGGGAACCGCGGGTCTCGCCACATCACGAAGCGACAGCCGCTGATTTTCCAGCCACAAGGCGCGCATGGTGTCTTTAAACTCCGAACGAAGCGAGGAGTCAACCGGGGCGCCTCGAAAAGGTGCTTGCGGCCGGGCAAGCCGGATAAAGCTTGATCGAAATTTGAAATTTTTAATTTGAAATTTCTCTGAGCGACAAGCGCCCGCGCGCATTTTCACCCCGGAGTTTTCGGTGCCTCGGCTGATTCCTCGCTACGCTCGGAATTAAATCACGTTCGTTTCGGGCCCATCGGATACGAATTGCTACGCGCCCACGCGCGCGCCAATTCGACAGGATCGCCGGCGTTGTTCCGCGTTCGCGGCGCGGAAAGCGAAGTGTACTCG
>QHVY01000022.1:7952-14591 GCA_003223695.1 Acidobacteriota bacterium | reverse complement strand
CTGTGCTCTCTGTGGTGATCAAACCAAGAAAGGCTCGAAGGCCTTCATCACCTCAGCGTCTGCCATGGTCGGCCGCCGCGATTGCCGATCGACCCAGACATGCCTGCTGAAGCCGGTCGCGTGCAGGCGTTCGCCGCTGCCGTCGCGCAGCTCGTAGCCGAAGGTCATCGCCCGGCTTGCCGCTTCCGAGAGTGACGTGCGAATCAGCACTTCGTCGTCGTACTGGTACGGCGCGCGATAGCGGCAGTTCACTTCCGTAACGACGAGAATCAATCCACGATTCTCGATTTCCTTGTACGTGAAGCCGGTGGCGCGGCAGAGATCCGTGCGCCCGATCTCGAACCAGACGATGTAGTTGGCGTGATGGACGATTCCCATCTGGTCCGTTTCCTGATATCGGACGCGCGTGCGGCTGTCAACGAATCGCGGCACTGGCGGGAATTTAACACGGTGCCTCTTTTGCTTTCGTACTCAGCAGTGAGGAGAGAGCGGCGCTTCGCAAAGTTGTCTGTGCCGCTGCTGGTGGGCGGCGCGACCCTTGTTGTCCTCGATCTTGCCCGCCGATTCTTTCGCGCCACGAAGCTTTTCAATCCGACGCGCGATCCGGTCAAGAGTTGGAATCCCGAGGATTACGGAATTCCGCGCGATCAGACAGAGGAAGTGTGGATCCAGACGCGTGACCACGAGAGGCTCCACGGCTGGTATTTGCGCGCCAAGAACCCCATCGCGTCATCGCTGTATTGCCATGGCAACACCGGCAATCTGACGAACGTCGCCCATTTAATGCCGCACCTTCTCGACAGCGGCTTCAACATCCTGCTGTGGGATTACCGCGGCTACGGCAAGAGCAGCGGACGGGCGACGATTCGAGGTGTAGTAATGGATACTATAGCTGCGGCGGAGTACCACGACTCCATCCGCCCGAAGAACCTCCCATCCATCCTTTTCGGATTCTCCCTCGGCGGCGCGATCGCGGCGCAGGTCGTCCGCCGGCATCACTTCGACGGTCTGATCCTGCAGTCGACGTTCACCAATTTGTCGGATATCGCTCGGGTGACCTGGCCGCGTCTTCCGTTGCACCTTCTGAGCGGCCGCGCGTTCGACACTCTGCGCTGCCTTCGCGACCTGACCCGACCGCTTTTGATTCTGCATGGTTCGCACGACGAAGCCTGTCCGTCGTGGATGGCCGATCGCATGTACGAGGCATGCGGATCGCTGCAGAAGATGATCTACCGTGTCGAAGGCGGACTGCACAAGGATCTCTGGGATCGCGATGCGAATGGAATGATTGGCGCACTGCACCGATTCGCTGGCGCCCTGACGACGTAGAGCCGACTCTTAGTCGGCTCGCGCCGGCTGGAGAGCCGTCGCTACGTGATAGCATCCGCGGCCGCGTCGCATGCAGGCCGTCGTCAAGTCCGCTCCTGTTGACGGTGCATCCGGAACCGAGATTCGCGATTGCCCCGTTCCCAAGCCGGGTCCGGACGAGGTCCTGATCCGCGTTGCCGCTGCCGCGATCTGCGGAACCGACAAGCACATCTATCACTGGGATCCGTCGATTCGCGATCAGATGCGCCTTCCGCGCATTTATGGTCACGAGTTTTGCGGTTTCGTCGAGAAATTCGGCGAGCGCGCCCATCGGGAGAACGTCAGCGTCGGCGACTACGTATCGGCTGAGATGCACGTAGTTTGCGGCGAGTGCCCACAATGCCGCTCCGGCCAGGGCCACATCTGCGCGCACACCAAAATCCTCGGCCTCCACGACGACGGAGCGTTCGCGGAATTCGTGAAAGTGCCGGCGTCGAATGTGATCAAGCTCGGACCATATGTTCCGTTACGAGTCGGCGCATTCCTCGACGCCCTCGGCAACGCCGTGCATGCGTCACAGGTTTGCGATCTCGCGGGCGCGACAGTGGCAATCACCGGTTTCGGACCGATCGGCGCGATGGCGGCGGCGATCGCCGAGCACAGCGGCGCGAGCACGGTCGTGGTGACGGACGTCAGCGATCACGCGCTGGAAACCGCGCGACGCTGGGCGGCGGGCCGATCGTTTTCAAATCTGCATGCGTTCAACTGACGGTCAGGGCGTCGATGTCGTGCTGGAGATGTCCGGCTCCCCCGCCGCGATCAACTTTGGACTCGATGTCGTCAAGATGGGCGGCACCCTCTCGCTCCTCGGGCTGCCCGCCGGTCACGCTGTGACGATCGACGACTACACGCGCAATGTCATCTTCAAAGGTGTGCGACTTCAGGGCATCATCGGCCGCCGAATGTACGGGACGTGGCAGCGGATGCTGGCTTTGCTGCGCTCCGGCCTCGACGTCGAATGGGTCGTGCAGGCTACGTTCGACTCCCTCGCGGATTTTCACGAGGGCATGTCGCGGTTCGATAAACACGAGGCTCTGAAAGTCGTGTTTTTCCCGGAAGGCGAAGCAGCGGCGCAGAAGCGGCTGCGATGAACACAAATATCATTTCGACACTGAGCGGAGCGAAGCGGAGAAATCGGTGTGGGCGGGCGCGTTACTCATTCGTACCCCACACCCACACCGATCCCTCCCCTTCGCTCCGCTCAGGGTCGGGACGACACGTCATATGAAACGAATCGGCATTCTCACTGGCGGCGGCGATGTTCCTGGCCTGAACGCGGCCATCAAGTCATTCGTCTACCGGCTCGATGATGATCGTCACGAGATCGTCGGCCTGCGCCGCGGCTGGGCGTCGCTGCTGAACATCGTTCCCGACGCGAGTGCGGACAACTCGTCGTGGATTCTGCCGCTCAATCGCATGAACACGCGCACGATCGATCGTAGCGGCGGCACGGTCCTGCACACCTCGCGCGTCAATCCGTCGATCACAAAACCCGAGCAGGTTCCTCCTCACCTCGCCGGTGAAAAGGGCAATGCCGATGCGCGCGGCCGCTACGATCTGACCGCTGTCGCGTTGCGTGTCATCGAATTTCTCCAGCTCGATGCCCTCGTTGCTCTGGGCGGTGACGGCACGCTGACATTTGCGCGGCGGCTGAACAAAGAAGGCGTTCCACTGATCGCGATTCCCAAGACGATGGATAACGACGTCTACGGCACCGACTACTGCCTCGGCTTCTCCACCGCGGTGACGCGGTCGGTGATGTTCATCAATGACTTGCGCACGAGCGCCGGCTCACACGAGCGGTACCTCGTCGTTGAGCTCTTCGGCCGTTACTCCGGCGAGACGTGTCTGCTCTCGTCATATCTCGCCGGTGTCGATCGCGCTCTCATTGCCGAGGTGCCGTTCGATTGTGAGAAGTTGTATTGCCTTCTCGAGCACGACAAAGGCGAGAACCCGAGTAACTACGCAGTTGTAGCGATTTCGGAGGGAGCGACGGTGGTCGGCGGCGGGATGGTGATGAGCGGCGATGCGGACGCGTTCGGAAATCGAAAACTTGGCGGCATCGGCGGTGTGGTGAGCGAGTTCCTCGAGAAGCGCACATGTGAGAAGGTCATCTACCAGCGCCTCGCCTACCTGATGCGCTCCGGCGCGCCGGATTCACTCGATCAGCTCGTGGCGAACAACTTCGGTAGCCTCGCCGCCGATCTGCTTCGCCGCGGCCAGACGGGAAAGATGGTCGCCGTCGTCGACGGGCGATACACGTCAGTTCCGGTGGAGATCGGCGGGGAGATGCAGAAGCGCGTCGATGTGGATCGTTTCTACGACTCGGCGGCGTATCGGCCGAAAGTGGCCGACGTGATGGGCATGCCGATGTTTCTGCATTAGGTGGACTACAGACAATCTTGTCTGTCCGGACAGGCAAGATTGCCTGTCCTCCACTATTTCGCCGCGACATCGAAATCGACGTCGAACGAAAAGGTCATCGTGTTCGTCTTCACTTTTCTCGACGACACGTTTCCGGTCATCGCGCCGCGATCATTTTTCTGGCGCTTGAAACTGTAGCTCGGCTCGCCGTCGAAGTAGCCGCCGTCGTACATCCCCTTCGCATGCTGCACGACGATGTGCGACACCTTGTCGTCATGCGTGATGCAGACGACCATGCCGAACGTGCCGTCGGGAAATGAGTAATCGATGTCCTCGAGCTTCGTGCCGTCGGGCAGCGGCTTGTCCGTGACGACGACGCGCGTGTCGTCCCGGCGATTTGTGACTTCGTTCTTCTGATTTCCGACCGCGTACGCGTAGTTCAGATCGATTCGATTGCCGTCGATGACCACTGCTCCTTGCGCCCGGCCGGGATCGACGGCATACGCAACGCCACTAACGAGTGAGATGGCCAACAGCGTGACGATAGCTCGCCGCATGATGAGGTTCCTCTGTTTTTTGTCAGTGTAACATCCCGCCTCATGCGCTATGCACTGACGATCCTGGCCACACTTTTTCTCGCCTCGCCGCTCCTCGCCCAGACCACACGAACTGAGCGGGATTTCGAGCAGGTCATCAAGAATGCCGACGACGCGCTCTGGTACTTCAGGGTCGGCGACCTTGCCTCGGTCGATAAGGTGCATTACACCAGTCCAAAGCCGGAGCGGACGACGAATCCGACAGGCCAGGGTGCCGGAAATCCGATGATCATTCCGGCTTACGTCTTCACGCCGAAGAATCTGCACGGTAAAGCGCCACTGATCGTGCTGATACATGGCGGCGTTCATGGCGACTTCAACACCTGGTACGCGCACATCGTCCGCGAGCTGATCGATCAGGGCTACGTCATCCTTGCGCCGGAGTATCGCGGCTCGACCGGGTATGGCGGTGACTTCTACGAGCAGATCGACTATGGCGGCGCAGAAATCGACGATGTCAAAGCCGGCCGCGACTGGGCAGTCGAGAACCTCAGCATGATCGATGCGAAGCGCGTCGGCATCATGGGCTGGAGTCACGGCGGGTATCAGACGCTGATGAATATTTTCAAGTTTCCCGACGCGTACCAGGTCGCGTACGCCGGCGTGCCGGTCAGCGATCTCGTCGCGCGGATGGGCTACAAGTCGCAGAGCTACCGCGATACGTTCAAAGGATTCATCGGCAAGGAAGCGGTCGATGATCCGATGGAGTATCGACGCCGCTCGCCGTACTTTCATGCCGCGGAACTGAAAACGCCGCTGCTCATCCACACGAATACGAACGACGAGGACGTGAACGTCATGGAAGTGGAGCATCTGCTGGATGCGCTGAAAGCGGCCGGCAGGAAATTCGAATACAAGATTTATCAGGCGGCGCCAGGTGGTCACGAATTCAACCGCATCGATACGGCTCTGGCAAAGGAATCGCGCAAGGAGGTGTATGACTTTCTTGCGCGATACCTGAAGTGATTCTCGTCGCCGCGCTCGCCGTGTTCCTCGCCGGGAACCGCGCTGACGTTCATCCGCGGTTGCATGGCCCCGTACTCAATCTCGCCGGCAGCAGCGCAGAACCGACCGGTTTGCAGGCAATGATCGGTTCTGTCCGTGGATGCACTGACTGCCCTGCAAGAGTCGACGTCGTCGTGATCCGCGCTTCAGGCGATCAGGAGCTCAATCCTGTGTTCATGGCCGTGAAGGGCGTCGATTCGGCGGAGACGTTCGTGATCACCGACCGCGATTCGGCGAATCGCCACGATGTCGAACGCTCGGTGCGCAACGCGGAGATCGTCTGGTTCGCCGGCGGCGATCAATGCAATTACATCCGCTGGATCAAAGGTACGCGCGTCGAGCGCGCCATCGAGCGCGTGTTCAAGCGGGGCGGCGGCGTGGGCGGGAACAGCGCTGGACTGGCGATTCAGGGCGATATCACGTACGACGCGTGCCCCGACGTTAGCGCGAATTCAAAAGACGTCCTGGCGAATCCGTTTTCTCGCGACGTGAGCCTCTCTTCCGGCTTCTTCCGCTGGCCCGCGTTGCGCGGAGTCATCACCGACACGCATTTTCATCAGCGCGATCGCTTCGGCCGCACGGTTGTTTTTCTCGCGCGTTGGTTTTCCGGGAGGCCGATATATGGAATCGGAGTGGACGAGGAGACGTCAGTCATCGTCACGCCGGATCAAAAAGGAAAAGTGATCGGAGCGGGTGCGGCCTACCTGCTGCTCGTCGATCATGCGGCTGGAGTTCTCGAGCACGGCAAGCGGCTAAGTGTGGAAGTTCACGGCCGGCGAAACGATCGATTTTGGGCATCGCCCCATGAGCGGGTATCGCATTCTCGATGTTCTTGACGGGAAGTTCAGCGCCGACCCCTACTGAATCCCTTCCGTGCGCGAATGACCAGGTGAATTGGGCAGCCGACGAGGCCAAGCGCACCGCGAAATTGATTTTCGAGATAGCGGCGATAAGAAAAGTGCAGCGTCTCGTCGGTATTCGAGAAAAGCGCGATCGTCGTTGGGCGATTTTTCAGTTGCGTCGCGTAGTAAAAACGCCTCGGCCGCCCACGAACGGCGGGCGGTTGATGTTCCGCGAGCGCGCGCTCCAGAATCTCGTTGAGTTCCGACGTTCGAAACCGTTTTCGATAACCGGCGACGATTTGATCGATGCGAGGAAAGATCTTCTCCACGCGGCGGCCACTCTTCGCTGAGATGAATTCCACCGGCGCATACGGCAGAAACTTCAGCTTGAAGCGGATCTGTTCCTCGAATTTGCGGGAGTCGTCGGGGGCATGTTCCGCGGCATCCCATTTGTTGACGAGGAG
>QHVY01000022.1:0-7946 GCA_003223695.1 Acidobacteriota bacterium | reverse complement strand
GCGACGTCTTCGGTTGCGTCGATCATGACCAGCGCGATCTCGCAGCGTTCGATCGCTTTTCGCGCGGAAACGACGGCGAGTTTCTCCGCCTCGTCCGTCGTCTTTCCTTTGCGTCGGATGCCGGCGGTGTCGATGATGACGTATCGGCGGCCGTCGCGCTCAATCTCCGAATCGATCGCGTCGCGCGTGGTGCCGGAGATCGGCGACACAACGGCGCGCTCCTGCTGCAGCAGCCGGTTGAGCAGCGACGACTTGCCGACGTTTGGCCGGCCAATGATCGCCACGCGCACCGGCTCGTTTTCCGGCTCCTCCTGCTCCTCGGCCGATTCGGCTGGAACGATCTCGGCGATTGCATCGACGACCTCGTCGACGCCTTCGCCGTGTTCGGCCGAGATCGGAATCAGGCGCTCGTATCCGAGCTCGTAAAACTCCGACACGTTCTCTTCTGCATCGCGGCGATCGACTTTGTTGACGAGCAACAGCGTTCGCGATGCTCGCGGCCGCAACTCGGTGGCGATATCGCGATCCTCGGGCATCACTCCGGCCGCGCCATCGACGACGAACAAGATCAGATCGGACTCCTCGATCGCCCGGCTGGCCTGGGCGCGAATCTCCGACGCGTAGGCGGACATCGGCGAATCGCCGTATTCGAGCCCGCCGGTGTCGGTCAGGTCGTACCGACGGCCGTCATCAAGCTTCGCGATCGTCGTCAGCCGGTCGCGAGTCATCCCCGGCATGTCGTGGATGAGCGCGCGCCGCGACCCGACCAGGCGATTGAACAATGTCGACTTGCCTACGTTCGGGCGGCCGACGATCACCACGCGTTTCACGCGCGCAATGCTACAATGTACATCCCATGGCTCACGGCGCTGAGTCACCCTGCCGGTTGTGCGGCTCCATCGTTCCGATTCGCGAAATGCATCGGCATCTTTGCCCCGTCTGCGACGAGTACGCACAGCACGTAGCCCTGGCGACGAACAAGGGCCTCGAGAACGTCCTCGGCGAGTTGCAGAACGGGCCGGTGTTTCGAGCGGCGTCGCGCGTCGACCACTAAAACCCATCACCACAGAGAACACAGAGCTCACAAAGGGATCTCTGTGTTCTCTGTGCCCTCTGTGGTGAAGACTAAAACTCGAACCCGAACATCGGCACGAAGTTCCACGCGACCCAGAAGAGGAATGCACCGACTGCCGTGTTGAAGAAATTCATCACGTTATTTGGTACGTTCTTAGCAAACGTTCCGGTGACGCTCTCGATGAACGACCCCAGGATGCCGCAGACGGTCACGACGGCGATGGTGTGCGTCCGATCGATCGTCACCGTCCCCATGAAGCCCGGCCGGATGTGATGGGCGGCCATCGTCGTCCCGGCGATCGCCACGATGAGCGCGCTAATCGCGCCTGCGAGTGTTCCCTCGATCGACATCGCTCCTTCCGTGCCGCGTTCGACCCGACGGAAGTTCAACGGCAAGAAGGCCCGCTTGCCGATCAGTTGTCCGATTTCGGATCCTGCCGTATCTGCGGCTGCAGTGGCGAGTGAGGCGATGCCCATGAACAACGGCACGAGGCCCAATCCCCGCCAGCATGCGACCGAGCAGATCGCCGCGACGCCGACGTTCGCAAAGGCGTGCCCCGCCCCCCGCCGCCCGCCCTTCTCCTGCGCAAGACCTGCGCGTGCTTTGCGCGCGTAGCCGATGCGCGTACATGCCGTGCCAATGATGAAGAATGCGAGGAGTGCCACGTACAGCGGCGGGCCGCCGCCAAGGATGACGATTATGCCGAGGAGCCAGCCGGTGATGAGGCCGGAGACGTCGACGGTGCGCAAGGCAAATCCGAGAAATGCCAATACCGTGTTGACGACGATCCATGGCCATGCGATCGGCGGATGCACTAACTCGCCGACGAACGGCTGAATTGCGAGCACTCCAAGCGTCGCTGCTGCGGCGGCGGGAACGGTCAGATTGTCATTGAGGCCGAGCGGCAGCGACTCGACGAACGCGGCGATCAGTACGGTTGCCGCGATCGCGCTCAATGACGGTGAACCGAAAAATCGGGCAATACCGAAAGCGGCCGCACCGCCGATGATCAGAAATGCGAGCGAGCCGCCCCAGCTTTTGTCGTGATTCCACGGAAGCTTCGCAATCGGCATTGCTCGGCCGGCGAGCGTCGCAGAGCCGTCGCCGAACGCGAGGATCACCCATGCCACCGCAGCGAGCGAAATGTGCCAGTTGAAAATGAGAATCAGAATGCAGACGGCGAGCGGATACAGCACGATGCCGGCGTCATAACCTCGCTCGTGACGGGCAACGCCTTTGCCGACGACGCGATGAAGGACCAGCCAATTGACGATGACAAACAGCGCGGCGATGGCCGCTGCGAGCCGCCACGGCAGCCATTTCAGGGTGACGGCGAAGAAGCCGATCGCGATGTGAATCGATTTCCGCAGCATCTCGTTCGTGTGATGTTCATCCTTCATCCTTCATCCCTCATCCCTCATCCCTTTACAATGCCACAATGGCGGAACCGAGGACACCGACGTTATCCGTAATCGTGCCTTGCTACAACGAGCGGGCCACGGTGGCGGAGCTCTTGCGCCGCGTAAAGGAAGTCCCCGTCGATAAAGAGATCATCGTCGTCGATGACAAGTCCACCGACGGGTCGAAGGACGTTGTCGCCGCTCTGGCGCAAGAGTGGCCTGAGATCCGCCACATACTGCAGCCGGTCAATCAAGGCAAAGGCGCAGCCATTCGCCGCGGCATTCAGGAAGCCCGCGGCGACATCGTGCTCATTCAGGACGCGGATCTCGAATACGATCCGGAAGAGTATCCGAAGCTGATCCGGCCGATTCTCGACGGTCACGCCGAGGTCGTTTTCGGATCGCGGTTCGAAGGCTATCCCCGACGCGTCATGCTCTACTGGCACCGCCTCGGCAACACCTTTCTGACATTCCTGTCGAACGTGACAACGAATCTCGATCTCACCGACATGGAGACTTGCTACAAAGTTTTTCGTCGCGATGTGATTCAGTCGATCAATCTGCAGTCGGATCGTTTCGGCATCGAGCCGGAGATCACCGCCAAAGTTGCCAAGCGCGGCTATCGCATTTTCGAGGTCCCGATCTCGTACTACGGCCGCGACTACTGGGAAGGCAAAAAAATCAATTGGAAAGATGGCTTCAGCGCCATCTGGACAATTCTGAAGTTCGGCCTTTTCGATGATCCGGCGAACGAGCCGGCGACGTATCAGACGATCCGCCGCCTCGACCGACTGCGACGCTACAACAAGTGGATCTGGGAACGCGTGCAGCCGTACGTCGGCCAGCGCGTGCTGGAGGTCGGCGCGGGGTCGGGAACGATGACGCGATTTCTGTATGGCCGTGAATTGATTGTTGCAACGGACAAAGAGGGGCCATACATCGATCGGCTTCGCAACGCGTTTCGCCGGCGGCCGGGAATCATCGTCGAGCGTCTCGATCTGGACAACGATGATGCGCTCGATCTTTCGCGTTACGCATTCGATACGGTCCTTTGCATCAACGTGCTGGAGCACACGGCTGATGATGCCGCAGCGCTTCGACGCGCAAATCAATTGCTGCAGCCGGGCGGTCGCATTGTCGTATTCGTACCCGCCGGGAAAGATCTTTACGGTTCGCTCGATCGCGGCGTTGGACATCAGCGTCGATATGAGAAGGACGAGCTCGCGCAGAAATTGCAGCAGGCCGGGTTCGACATTGAAGAGATCTCGTTTCAAAACCAGATCGCGCGAATCGCGTGGTGGCTGAATTCGCGATTCTTGAATCGGCAGGCGCTGCCCGCGGCGCAGTCTCGGATTTTCGATCGTATGGTGCCGCTGCTGAAAACGCTCGAGGGAAACAGGCCGTCATCCGGATTGAGTCTCATCGCCATCGGCCGCAAGGCGGGTGTTCCCTCGACCGTAAGGAGCGAAGAGGCTTTGGCGGCTGCAGGAGCAGTCTCTTGAAACGGATCGCGCTGATTCTCGCTGGCGGCGCGGGCACGCGTCTCCGCCCGCTCAGCTCCGATGACAATCCAAAACAATTCCTGCGCATTTTCGACGGACAGTCGCTGCTGCAGAAAACATATGCGCGTGCAGAACGCTTTGCGCAGTCGATCTACATCTCGACGAACGAGCAGTACGCGGCGAAATGTCTCGAGCAGCTCGGCCGTGTGAATCTTCTCACTGAGCCCGCACGTCGCAACACCGGCCCGGCAATCGCGTTCTGCTGCTTTGAAATCGAGCAGCGGGAGGGCGAATGCGTGATCGCCGTGCTGCCTTCGGATCATTTCATCGGCGACGAGGACGAATTCGTGCGCGTGATCGAACATGCATTCGCGTTCGCAGGATCGAATGACCATCTCGTGACCATCGGCATTGAACCGACCGAGGCCAACACCGGTTACGGCTATCTGCAGCTCGACGGCGAAATCGCTCCGGGCGTGATCCGGCTGGAGCGTTTCACGGAGAAACCATCGCGCGAGCGCGCCGAGTCGTTTCTGCGCGCGGGCAACTATGCCTGGAATGCGGGGATCTTCGTGTGGCGCGCGAGCGTCTTTCGCCGCACGTTGCAGGAACAGGCGCCGCAAATTGCGGCTGTCACGCTCAAAAACTACGAGACGATGCCGTCGATCTCGATCGATTACGCGCTGATGGAGAAGGCGCCGCGCGTGGCCGCGATTTGCGGCGACTTCCGCTGGTCCGATGTCGGTTCGTTCGAGTCGCTCGAGCGCGTGGGAGTCAACGTCGCCGCGCTGCTGAAAACGTAGAGCCGCCTCTCAGGCGGCTCGTGCGCCGGCTGAGAGCCGGCGCTACGTCTCGAATAATCGCGTCGCGTTCTCCCACAAAATCTTTTTTTCTACATCCTCGCCGAGGCCCAGCGCGTGAAAGTCATCGATATTTTTTCTCAGAGACGTGACCCCAGGCGCAGGCCAGTCGGTGCCCCACAGCACCTTATCGGCGATCTCTCCGAGCCGCGGCACGTATTTCGGCAGTGATTTCGGAGGGATGCCCGAGATGTCGAGATGCACATTCGGATGGCGGCGCGTGAGGAAGAATGCAGTTTCGCCGTAAAGCGGGCGGCCGGCGTGAGCGAGCACGATTTTCAATTTCGGAAAGTCGACGGCAACATCATCGATCGGCATCGGATCGGCGAAGACATTTCGCGCCCGCGGAAACACCGACGTGCCGGTGTGAAACATCACCGGAACGCCGCGGGCCTCGCATTCGCGATAGACATCGCCGAGCTGCGGATCGTTTGGCGCGAGCTTCTGATGAGGCGGATGAATTTTGATCATTCGGATACCGAGATCGAGGATGCGTACCGTTTCGGCACGCGGGTCGCGCGCATGTCTCGGATGCACCGAGCCGACCGGCAGCAAGCGGTCGCGATGATCGCGGGTAAAGTTCGCGATCCAGTCATTGACCTCCGGCGTGAATCCCATCACCTCCGGGGCAACGTAATTGATGCAGCACGCGCGCTCCACTCCGTTCTCATCGAGAAAACGAAGAACGCTGTCCGCATTCGAGATGACCGCCCTGGCGTCACGATGCGAAGCATCATCGATCATCGCCAGCGCATCGGCGCGCACCATCGACCACGGCTGTACATGAAGGTGGATGTCGAAAACGCGCATCAACTCAGCGCTGCATCAGAAGGTGCATGCAGATCGCCGTCTTGGGACATGCATCCTGAAATTCGCGCGATGCGAGAAGTTGCGGGTGAACTTCGTCGCGGTCGCACTTTTTGAATCCGCGTCTCTTGAAGTACTCCTGTGCCGTAGTGGTGAGCAGGTAGAACTCGCGAATTCCGTGCGATGAGAGTCGATCGAGAAGCTGGCGCACGATGATCCGTCCGACGCCGCGGCTGCGATACTCGGCAGAGACGGCAATCGATCGAATTAGCGCCGCGTTCGAATACGCCTCCGCGCCGCCGCACCCGATGATCCGCTCCCCGTCGCGCGCAACGAGGAATGTTTTCCAATGATCATCAACACCGGCGATCGGCAGGTCGTTGTCGGAGAGGAGATGCTTGATCGCCGTCAGGTCGTTCGCGGTGGCGGCGCTGACGACAACATCCACGATTTCGAGCATAACAAAAACGGCCCCTCACCCCCGCTTCGCGGACCCTCTCCCGCGGGGAGAGGGTGGCTCGAAGAGCCGGGTGAGGGGCACGGACTTCGCTAATGTTCGTTCACTTCCCGTCAGTGCTCCTCGGACCAGCCGCCGCCGCGCCCACTACGGCTAGGGCTGACGTCGCTCTGCTCACCGAGGTTGCTGCTCTCGTCCAGTTCCCTCTCCGGTCCGAGGGCTTCGCTCACCTTATCCGACTTGCTGCCCTCCATGCCTGACGATCCGCTCTTACGGCTGGGCTCTTCGCTCCAATCTTCAGAGCGATCGATGTTTTTGCCAAAGTTGCTCTCGGAGTCGCTCTTGTCACGGTTCTCCATCGCAAACCTCCTTTAAGGTTGCGGCCGCTTGCGCAGCCACAGTAATTTAAGGTGCAACGGAGGTGCCGCGTTCAGCGGTTTAGCGCATCTCGAACACGACGGAGACTATGTACGACAGCTCTCGCGAACCGCTCTCGACAGGAACAGCACTCACCGCTTCGGCTCTTGCGGCCATGACGCCAATTGGCCGCGGCGGTGGCGGCATCTGCGCGCCAGTCCCTTCGCTGATGATCATTGCCCGGCCGAGCGTGCGACCAGCCGCCTGAGCAAGGAGTGCAGCTTTTGCGCGCGCATCTTCGTACGCTGCGCGAAGACCCTGATCGCGACCTCGTGATGGATCGGAGACCTCAAACGAGAGTGCCGACATCTCATTGACGCCTGCGCTCAGGGCGACCTGCAGCAGCTTGCTTGCTGCGGCGACATCGCTCTTCGTCACGGTAACTGAGTTGTTCGCTTGGTAGCCGGTGACGCGCGGCGGCTTGCCTTGTTCATAGACTTGCTGCGGGAAAATCGAGAAGTTCGATGTGCGCACTTCCTGATCGCTTGCGCCTGCGCGTTTGAGCGCAGCAATGACAGCGCTCATCTTGTCGTTGTTCTGATTGACCGCTTCTTCCACTGTCGGAGCGGTGGTCTGCACGCCGGCGGTAAAGCTGAAGCGATCGGGGGTGAGCGTCGCGTGTCCGGTGCCGGTGACGCTGATCGTTTCCGGTATCGTTTCGCGGGGTGCTTGCGTCGGAATTTGTGCGGCGATAGGCGCGGCGCTCAAGAGTAGAAGAAGAAATGATTTCATGTACCCTCCCGTTGATGCAGTATCTGAATGGCCGATCCTAGCGACAAAGTACCCGGCCAGGCCCAGGGCCGATACTACGTCGATTCACAGTGCATCGATTGCGACTTGTGCCGTGAGACCGCGCCGGCGAACTTCGTGAGAAACGACGAGCAGGGCTTTTCGTACGTTTTCAAGCAAGTTCGTCACCTTTTTCCTTTTTCCTTTCTTATTCGCAGCAACGAACGTTGCTGCGAATAAGAAAGGAAAAAGGAAAAAGGTGACGAGCTCAATGCGTCCGTTTGTCGATGCTGATCTGCTCGTGCCAGTCGTCCGCGAGCAGAACTTCGATCAGCTCCTGCAGCTCTTCCATGTGAAATGGCTTGGTCAACGCGGCGGTCATGTTGTTGCCCTTCGTGATCGTGAGAATGTCGCCTTTGCCCGACGCGACGACCACCGGCGTCTGACGTCCCTGTTGTAGATACCACGCGATCCACTCTTCGCCGCTCATTCCCGGCAAATTAAGATCGAGCAGAATCAAACGAGTATCGGGATGCGTTTGCAACAGACTCATTCCCTCGACTGCACCCACAGCGGAGAGCACTTCGTACCCGCGCTTCTGCAGATAGGATTTGTAGAGCGAGAGAACTTCAGGATCGTCTTCGATGGCCAGGATCTTGTTGCCTCGCTGCCTATTCTGTCCAACTTGTTGCATCAGCG